>PXTT01000065.1:14250-33803 GCA_003022535.1 Bacteroidetes bacterium QS_9_68_14 | reverse complement strand
CGACGCGCACCCGCAGGGTCGTGTCCTGCCGCTCGGCCCGCCGCGTGAGCCGCTCCTCCAGCTGCACCACCTGCCGCCGGCGCGCCCTGGCGAGCGCCTCGATGTCGTTATTTTCGACCGGGGCCCCCGCCACCAGCGCCCGCAGCGAGTCGGTCACGTCGCGCACCTCCACGATCTGCTCGACGTAGAGGTCTTCCACGCGGCGCTCGTCGGACCGGGTCTCCGCGTAGAAGCCGTCGCGGACCAGGCTCTCGTTCTCCTGGCTCACGTCGGCTATGCTTTCGCGCGCGCAATGGTGGTTGGTCAGAATCAGCCCGCGCGGGGAGACGAACGAGGCCGAGCAGTAGTCCGCGAAGCGCAGCGCTCCGAGCCGCGCCTGCCGCAGCCAGTCCTCCCCGGGACGAAAGCCGTATTCTTCCTCGAAGTACCCCAACGGCGGGTTTTCGAACGTCCACAGGCGCCCCTGGTCGAAGCGCCCGACCGTCGCGGTGTCCGCCATCGCCGGCGCGCCAGCCCCCCGCCCTTTCGTGGCATCGGGGGCGGGATCGTCTTCGGTGGAAGGCACGTCTTCGGGCCGCTCGGTCACGACGGCCGTCTGGCCGGAGCCCATGCACCCGGTGGCGGCCAGCAGCAACGCGGCACCGGCTACAAGAAGCGCGAACGACCGAAGCAGGAAGCGTGGCATGAGAGCGTTTCGGAGGGGGGCAGGGGGCGCAGAGTTGATCGCTCAGAGGCGGTCCTTCTCGAAGGTATGGCCTCGAAGGTGTGGCTGGGCAGCAGCGTGGCCGGGCGTGCACGAACGCGGCCGTACCGTCCGGCTCCGGCCACGCCCTTCCCCACGCTACCGCCCGGCGCTGGCGGACTCGGGGGGCGTCCTCTCGGCGCGGGCGCTCCGCAGCTCACGCGCGAGGCGGTCGGCCCGGTAGACGCTTTCGAGTGCTTCGAGGATGGCGCGGCTGTCCACCGAGACGGCGCGGGCGCGCTGCGGCAGGTAGATGAAGTCGCCCGCCAGGCTCTCGATGTTGCCGTCGAAGACAACCCCCACGACTTCGAGGTCGCGGTTCAAAAGCGGCGATCCGCTGCTGCCGCCGGTAATGTCGTTGGTCGAGACCAGGTTCAGCGGCGTGGAGAGGTCCAGTGCCCGCTGGCGATCCAGCCACTGCTCGGGCAGGTCCCAGGGCGTGCCGTCCCCGCCATAGGCGTGGTAGTGGTTGAACGTCCCGTAGAAGGTCGTGTAGGGCGGCGCGACCGTGCCGTTGTACGCGTAGCCGTCCACGCGCCCGTCAGCGATGCGCAGCGAGAAGGTCGCGTCCGGGGGTACGTCGGTTCCGTAGGTGGCGTAGCGGGCCTGCCCGAGCTGGCGCGCGACTTCCGCCTGGCGGGCCTGCAGCCCCGCCTGCGCGCTCCGGAAATCCCGGAAGAGCGTGTACAGCCCGCTGACGGATTCCAGCGCGGGGTCGTTCAGCGAAAGCGTGCCTGCGCCCAGCGCCTCGCGCGTGGCCTCCACCGAGCGCAGCGCCGATTCTTCGACGATCCCGCGCGCGGCCGCGGAGGGCGTGCGGCCCGCCAGCACCGCCTGCACGGTCGAGTCGGGCAGGTTCGCCTGCACCGCACGCAGGCGTGCTTCCAAGAGGCGGCGGTCCAGCTCGGGCGGCTGATCGGCCACGCCGCGCAGCTCCTCGCGCACCCCGGCGCGTTGCTCCTCCGAAGCTCCCGCATCTTGGAGCGCCAGCAGGCGCCGCGCCAGCAGTGCCCGCCGCATCGTGGCCGAGGAAAAGCCCGGGCGGTCAATGAGCACGAAGGAGCGGTAGCTCCCTGCCAGCGCGCGCTTCTCTTGTTGGATCTGCTCCATCTGCGAGAAGGCGCCGCCGTACGGCTCTTGCAACGCGGGATCTTCCCCAATGGCCTGCCGGAACGCCTCTTGCGCATCGCGCCGGCGCGCCAAGATATACGGGTCGCGCAACGTCTCCAGACGTCCCCGGTAGAGCTTGACGGCGTTGCGCAGGCGGAAGATCTGGTTTTCGACCTGCTCGGAAGGGTCCGCGCCGGCGTACGTCTCGTAGGCCGCCAGGCGCTCCTCCAGCGCCGCTAGGAGCGCTGGCCCGCGCACGTCGCGCCGGAACTTCAGCTGGCTGATCGTTTCCAGCCGGCTCGTCGAACCGGGATTGCCAACCGCGAAGACGGGCTCGCGCGCGTCGCTGCCCTCCGGGTCGAGCGGGAAGAAGACCTCCGGGGCAAACGGCTCGCCATTTTCGCCGTAGATCCGCAGGAAGCTCACGTCGAAGGTGTAGCGCGGATAGGTGAAGTTATCCGGGTCGCCCCCGAAGTAGCCGACGTCGGCCTCGGGGATCATCGTAAGGCGCACGTCTTCGTAGCGGCGGAAGGTGTAGGCGGAGTAGCGCGCGCCCTCGTAGAGCGCGACGACCTGCGTGCGCAACGTCTGGCCCTCGCGGCCTTCGGCCACTTCCGCGGTGCGCCGCTCGCGGATGCTTGCGAAGACCTGCTCGCGAGCCTCGGCGCGCTCCGCATCCGTTTGCGCGCCGTCGAGGGCAGCCTCGACCTCGCCGGTCACGTCCTCAATGGCCACGAGCTGGTCGGCGTAGAGGTCTTCTATGCGCCGTTCCCCAGCCGTGGTCTCGGCGTAGAAGCCGTTCTGAACGAGGCGCTCGCCTTCCTCGGCGACCCGGGCAGCGAAGTCACGCGCGCAGTGGTGGTTGGTCAACACCAGCCCGCGCGGGGAAACCAGCGAGGCGGTGCAGTTTGGGAGGCGGAGCGCCCCGAGCCGCGCGCGGCGGAACCAATTCGCGTCGGGGCGAAAGTCGTACTCCTCCGCGAAGTAGTCGGTCGGCGGGTTCTCGAAGGTCCACAGGCGCCCCTGGTCGAAGCGCTCGGCCTCGACGGTGTCGAGAGCGGCCGTGCGGTCCCGCTCGGCGGGGTCGGCGTCGTGTCCGTCGTGGCGGTCGAGGGGGCGCCTCCGCCGCCGCTGTCCTCGCCGCCGGAGAGCGTTGCGCAGCCGGCCATCAGCAACGCAAGCGTGGCGCCGAGCGCCTTTGGTGCGGCGAGTCGGTCAGGACGCAGGCAACAGCGGTTCATGCGCGAAGCGGGGAGCGAGCGACAGAGAGGCGCTGAAAACTGAAGCGGCGGGCACCGGGCAACGCGCTTTTCGAGAGATAAGCGGCAGCGGAAGGGCTTTCGGTCTCAGAAGCTCCGCGAAACGGCCCACCGCGCCTCCGGAAGGGCAGCTATTTTCAGTGTAGGCCGTCTCCAAGGAGCGAAACACGCCTGCAAAAATCAACGCTCGCGGAACCGCAGGCGCCCCCGGCGATTTTGAAGCGGTCGGCTCCAGGGGGCGGCTGGACGCCAATCATCCGGGCGCCGTTGCCTCAGTTCGCTTGCGAAAGTGGCGGAATTGGTAGACGCGCGAGGTTTAGGACCTCGTGGGGGGCTCCCCCGTGCGGGTTCGAGTCCCGCCTTTCGCACCGAGCGCGGCCCCCCTGCGGGCGTGTCCGCTCGAGGTGCCGGGACGCGCCCGTCAGTCCGGAGCGGACTGCCGTTGCGACTCCGACGACGGCTGGCGCGCGCACTGGCGCGGCGGACGGTCGCCTTCTTTCGCGTCGGGCGTTTCGCCGGTCAGGCGCTGGTACGTCGCCCAGTCGAGCGGCACGGCATGGGGTTCGTTGTTTTTCCGAATGAGCCCCCTTGCTGCTCGGTTTGCGCGAAGTCGATGAGCTCGGAGGTCTTCGAGCGCAGTTCGGTGATGGTCGCAATGGCATCCACGCCAGACGTATGCAGGAGGAGCCTTTTGAAACGGTAGAGGTGAATGGCCGGGCAGACCCGGCTCATTTTTAGGCGCGAGGCTTCCCTGTTCGTCACGCCGGGACGTCTTCCACCTTGGGGAAACGTACGTTCTCCGCAGGGCTGTAATGGCGCGTTACGCGGTTTTTGTTTTGCGATGAATCCGCGCCGCGCGCGCTTCCGCTATCTTACTCGGCAATTGATACTTGGAAGCACGGTCTTCGAGCAGTTGCCAGGCAAGAAGCCGCTTTTTTACGCGCACAAACTTTGCCTTTCCGCTCCATGAAAAGCCGACTTACTGGAGCGACTCATACGCGCTCAGGTGAGCCGCGTCGAGCTGGCTGAGCAGCGCGTACGCCTCGCTCTGCAGCGGTGACTCTTCGAAAAGGGCGGCCAGCTCCTCGGACTTCACCGCGAAAAACAGGTCGAGCACGTATCGGCGCGACACCTCCTCATCGGCCGCCTGGATCGCCTGGAGCGCTTCGAGCGCCGACTGCCGGGCCGCCTCCGTCTTCCCGACGAAGCGGTCGAGACTGCGCAGGTGGTAGCGAAACAGCGCCCGGCGAAAAGGCCGGTAGCGCGATTCTAAAAGCTGCGTGATAAGCGCCACGCGTCCCCGCCCCCCCACGGGCGTCCAGCCGGAGGCGCCGTTAGCCTGCGCGAGCTCGGCCAGGTCGCGCGCCTGCTCGAAGTGCGGCGTGCCCCCCAGTTCGCTGAAGGTGTCGTAGTCGTAGCCGAGCATCAGGTAGGCGTAGAAGTCGAGCACGGTCGTGAGGTCGCCGTACTGCTCGAGATTGTGCGTGAGCGGCTGGCCTTTGGTGTAGGAGAACTCCAGGTTCTCGTCGCGCAGGCGCATAACCGGCGTCTGCTGCGAGGTGCCGTAGATGGGGCGGCGCGTGGCCACGACCAACTGCGCACGGAACTCCGTCAGGCTGAGTGCTTCCTGTAAGAACAGCTCGACGTTGCAGCTAATGCGCTCCGTCTTCTGGAAGCGGTCGTCCGTCCAGTTTTCCTCGTTGAAGTACTCCTCGATTTCTTTTTCCAGCTCATCGAGAAATGAAAACTCCGACCCCTCCAGGTTCGAGTAACTCACCGAGACGCTGCAATTGAGCTCCTGCGCGTCGCTCGCGCATGGCCGAGCGAGCGCAAGCAGCGCGACGAGCAACGCGGCGAGCGAGCGAGGGCACATCGGGACGGCTGGGCGGAAAACGGACCTGGGACAAGCATAGATTGTCTCAATCGCAACGCGCATGAAGGGGTTTCCCATACGGCGCACAACGAGGCTTTCGAGCGCAAAAATTAAATTTTTGCTAACTACCAGAGCGTAGCGTTGCGCGGACGGCCGGGGCGTGTCTTCCCCCGCCCGTCGCCTCCTGCCCGCATTCGCGCAGCCGCCATGCGCTTCCTCGCTTCGGCCGGGGTGGGGCTGCTGCTCCTTCTCGCTGCCCCGGCCTCGGCGCAACGGGCCCTTTCGATGGAGGGCGGGGCGCGCGTGGCGGCCCTCGCGGGAACAGGCGCGGCACTTCCCGGCGACGCCTGGGGCTGGGCCAACCCGGCCGGCCCGGCTACGCTCGGCGGGCGCGCGGTGCGCTTTTACGCCACGCAAGGCTTCGGGATCTCAGAGTTGCGCCTGGGGGCGGTGCGCTACGCCGAGCCGCTGGGCACGTGGGGCACGCTCAGCGGCGGGGCCCGCTCGTTCGGGTTCGACGCCTACCGCGAGACGGTCTTTTCGGTCGGCTACGCGCGGGGGTTCCAGCTTGGCACCTCGCGGAGCGTGCAGGCGGGCCTGGCGGCGCGCTACTACCGCCTTTCGCTGGGGAGCCGCTCCGGGGAAAGCGACGCCTCCTACGGCAGTGCGGGGGCTCTCAGCCTGTCGCTGGGGGCGCTGGTGCGGTTGCTCCCGCGCCTCACGCTCGGGGCCGCCGCCGCCAACGTCAACGCCGCCCGCTACGCCGACGGGGCCGACCTGGCGCAGACGCTTCGCGTAGGGATGGCCTTTCGCGCCAGCGACCGTTTCCTCATCGCGGCCGACGCTGTTAAGGACATCGACTTCCCGCTTTCGGGCCGCGTGGGGGTGGAGGTGGTGCCCGTCGAGGCGCTCGCGGTGCGCGTGGGCGTGGCCAATGCCCCGGCGCGCTTCACGGCGGGCGTGGGGCTGCGCCTAGGTCTGCTTCGCGCGCGCTTAGCCTTCGAGCGCCACCGCACCCTCGGCTGGACTCCTGCCGCCGGCCTCGCGGCGCAGTGGTAGGTAGCGCTTGTGGACGGCAGATCGTAGGCGGCAGATCGTAGGCGGCAGACTGTAGGCGGTGGTCTCCCGCTCCGAAACGCCCCGGCGAGATGGCCAACCCTGCTCCCCGCGCACTCCCGCTCTTTCACTCCCAGCGCTCCCGTGCGCGTTGCCCTCTTCCTCCTCGGTGCCACACTCCTGCTGGAGGTCGCTTCTGCCGCCGCCCAGCAGCCCGACACGGCGGCCGCTACCCTTCCCGACAGCGTTCGCATCGCGCGCGAGGCAGCGGCGGCCCTCGACGACCTGGGGCGCAACGCCACGGGCGCGGAGCAGCTGGCCGAGCGCCTCGCCACGCTCGCCGAGCAGCCCCTCGACGTGAACCGCGCGTCGGCCGCGGAGCTGGCGCGTGTGCCGGCGCTTTCTCTCTTCGCCGCGCGCGGCATCGTTCGGGTTCGCCGCGAAGAGGGTCCGTTCGCGTCGCTGGGCGCGCTGCGCGCCGCCCCCGGCGTGACGAGCGAGGCGCTCGCGCAGGCGCGGCCCTACCTCACCGCCGGCCCGGCCGAGGCGGCGCGGCGCTACCCGGCCTCGCCGTCGCTCGGCGAGATGCTGCGCGGCATCGAGGTCAGCGCTCTGCAGCGCGTGGCCCGGCGGCTGGATCTGGGTGAAGGCTACGACGATCCAGCGGTGCGCCGCGTGACGGCCGAGGGCGACACGATCCGGGCCACACGCTACCTTGGCGGGCCGGAGCGGATCTACACCCGCCTGCGCGCCCGCTCAGGCCGCCACCTGCGCCTCGCGCTTACCCTCGACAAAGACCCCGGCGAGCGCTTCGCGTGGGCGCCCGGGCAGCAGTCCTTCGGCTACGACCACGTGGGCGGGCACGTGGCGCTGCGCGACCTCGGGCGCGTTCGGGCGGCGGTTGCCGGCGACTTCACGGTGGAGTTCGGGCAAGGGCTCACGCTGTGGGGCAGCAGCGTTTTCGGCAAGGGGCGCAACGCCGTGCAGAGCGTCGCGCGCAGCGGGGGCGGGCTCGACCCCTACGGCTCGGCCGGGGAGAGCCGCTTCTTTCGCGGCCTCGCGGGCACGGTGCGCCTCACGCCCCGTCTCTCGCTGAGCGCCTTCGCCTCGCGCCGCCGCCTCGACGCCTCGCTGGTGGAGGCGGACACGACTTTGCCCGGCCTCGGCTCGCAGCCACCTGCCCCGGCACGGGTGACGACGCTGGCGGAGGGCGGCCTTCATCGCACGCCCAGCGAGCTTTCCCAAAAAGACGTCCTCGGTGAAACGCTCCTCGGTGGGGCGCTCGAGTACGACGGCAGCGCCTTCCGCGTCGGGGCGGCCGGCTACCACGCCCGCTTCGACGACCCCATCCGGCCCGACACGACGCGGCTTTTTCGGCGCTTCGACTTCCGCGGGCAGCGCGCGACGGCGGCGAGCGCGTACGGGAAGCTGTTCGCCGGCGACTACTTGGTTTTCGGAGAAGTGGGCCGGGCGCCCGGCGGTGCCATCGGCGGGATCGGGGGCATCCTCGCAGAGGTGGGGCGCTTTGCGGAGGCGGTAGTGCTGGCGCGCCATTTCCCGCGCGACTTCGCGGCGCTTCACGGCTCCGCCTTCGGGGAGCGTAGCGGCCGGCCGCAAAACGAGACGGGGCTCTACACGGGCCTGCGCCTGAAGCCCGCGCGGCGCGTCACGGTGAAGGGTTACTTCGACCTGTACCGCTTCCCATGGGCGGGCTGGTCGATGAGACCCGCCAATCCGCGCGACTGCACGTGGACTACGAGTTCTCCGAACGGTTGCGCCTGCGCTCGCGCATCGAAGGGGTGCGCTACTGGGAAGACGGGCCACGCTTCGCGGAGGAGGGCTTCGGGGCCCGGCGAGAGGCGGACTACGGCGCGCTCTTGTACCAAGATGTGCGATGGCGGCCCTTCGAGCAGCTGCGGCTGGACGCACGGCTGGCGTTTTTCGACACTGACAGCTACGCCGCGCGCGTCTACGCCTACGAAAATGACCTGCTCTACTCGTTTTCCGTGCCGGCGCTCTCGGGGCGTGGGCGACGCTACTACCTGTTGGCTCGCTACGCGCCTACTGAAAGCGTCGTGCTGGAGGCAAAGTACGCGGCCACGCGCTTTCGCGGCGTCGAGACCGCCGGCAGCGGGCTGGCGGAGACCGACGGGCCGCGCCGCCGCGAGATCAAAGCGCAGGTGCGGGTGAAGTTTTGAGTTTCGGTTTCGGTTTTTCGGCGTCACGGGCGCCGAACCCCAGGCGCTGACCTCCGAACCGCTACTCGTAGCCAAAAAAGCCCTGCCCAGACTTGCGGCCGAGGTGGCCGGCGGTCACTTTCTGCCGCAGCAGCGGGCACGGGCGGTACTTGTCATCCCCGAGCTGGGTGTGGAGCACCTCCATGATCGAGAGGCACACGTCCAGCCCAATGAAGTCCGCCAGCGTGAGCGGCCCCATCGGGTGGTTCATGCCGAGGGTCATGACCGTGTCGATGTCCTCGGCGTCGGCCACGCCTTCCATGAGACAAAAGACCGCCTCGTTAATCATCGGCATGAGGATGCGGTTGCTCACGAAGCCGGGGAAGTCCGCCACCTCCACCGGGTCTTTGCCAAGGTCCTCGGCAAGCCCTTCGGTGGTGTCGTAGACGGCGTCGGTGGTTTCGAGGCCGCGCACGACCTCGACGAGGCTCATCATCGGCACGGGGTTGAAAAAGTGCATTCCAATGACACGCTCGGGGCGCTCGGTCTGCGCGCCCAGCCACGTGATGGAGATAGACGAGGTGTTCGACGCGAGGATCGCCTCGGCGGGCGCGTGCTGGTCGAGCGTCTGGAAGACGTCTTTCTTGACCGCTTCCTTTTCGGTCACGGCTTCTACGACAAGGTCCGCCTCCGCCGCGCCGTCGGCCAGGTCGGTGCGCTGGGCCACGCGCCGGAGCGTCTGGTCGCGCTCCTCCGTCGTGATCTTCTCTTTTTCGAGCTGGCGACCCAGGTTTTTCTCGATGGTCTGGATGCCGGCGGCCAGCAGGTCTTCGCTTTGGTCCACCAGCGCGACCGCGCAGCCGGACTGCGCGAAGACGTGCGCGATGCCGCTGCCCATCGTGCCGGCGCCGACGACGGTGACGTTCTCAACGTTGGTCATGCGGGGGGGGCGTGGCGGTTCGAGAAGATGCCCGCCAAGATGGCGTTGCCCGCCGGGGAAGCGCCAGCCCGGGAAGCGAGTTTTTCGCAAAACGTAGTAGTTCACGCTGCTTCTTCGGCCACGCGCTTGATCCGCGCGAGCGCGTCGCCGCTCAGCCTCGCTTCGAGCGTGGCGGTCTCCTCGGCGGCGTCGAGCGAGCGGGGCGCGCCTTCGGCCGTAGCGCGACGCCGCAGCAGGAGCGCCCGTGCGTAGCTTTTGCGCGCCTCGGCCCCGCGGTCCTGGCCGGCCAGCACATCGCCCTCCACCTTTAGCAGGTCGGCCACGGCGGTGGCCAGTTCCGGCTGGAACGCCTCGCCCCGCTGGCAGAAGGCGAGCACTTCTCGGAGCGGTCGCTCGCGCAACGCGCCGGGGGCGTTCTCATCAAGCGTGCCGAGGGCGCGGTGCACCGCGTGAAGCGCAGCGTCCGCCTGCCCCTGGCGGTGCAGGTCGAGCACTTCCTGGAGCGCCTGGATCAGCGACTGGACCTGGCGCATCAGGTAATCGCGCTGGATCATGCCACGACGGCGTCTCTGGGCAAGGACTCGCAGCAAGATGAGCCGCGGAGCTACGCCTCTTCGCGCTGATAAGATGCAGCATTGGCGCTGGCCCAGGGTCCCGACACTCCTTCCTCCCGGCGACGGCGCATCTCTTTCTTCCAGCGCTTGAGCGACCGCGCACTTTCCCCCGAGGGAGCGCCCTGGAGCATTCCCTTCACATGGAGATCTTCATCCAGCGCCGGCCAGTGCACGCCGTGGCCTCGCCCCACGAGGCGGAAGTTCTGCCGCTCCTCCGGCGTAGCGAACACCAGGCGCGGGTACCATTCCAGGGGAGTCGTCACCGTGCGCCCGTCTTCGAGGTGGACCGTCAACGCCTCCGCGCTCACCTCCACGCGGGCGGCGCGGGCGTCTTGGATGCGCGGGGCGTCTTTTTCGAGGGCTACGCTCATTCCATTCCTCCAAAAGTTGCGATTGGTTGTCTTCGACGATCTTGCGAATCGTGCGTAGTTCGTGCCGGGAAAAGCCTCCACCACGCTCCAGGCGCACCGGATCGAGCCAGAACTTTGCCTCGTCGCGGTCGCGCTCCACGTGCACATGTGGCGGCTCCGTGAGGAGGTCGCGCATGTAGAAGTAGAACCGATACGGTCCCTCGAACAGGACAGTCGGCATAAAGCGACGGGAACGGCATTTAGGCCGAGGGCGCGTGTCGGTCAGATAGTCGCTCAGCGCTCATGCCACGACGGCGCCTTCAGCCACGTCTTCCGGCAGGTTCTCGGGATGCGCGCGCTCCTCGGCAGAGAGCGCCAGCACCTCGTCGACCTCGTTGCCCTCGCCGACGAGCGCGGCGGTGGCCTCGTGATGCTCGGCCTCCTGGGGCGTCATCTCCGCATAGGCAATGGCGATGATCGGGTCGCCGGGGGCGGCGAGGCGCGCGGCCGGGCCGTTGAGGCAGACCGTGCGGCTGCCGGGCGCCGCGGGGATCGTGTAGGTCCACAGCCGCCGCCCGTTGTTGACGTTAACGACCTGCACTTGCTCGTGCGGCAGGATGCCGGCCGCGTCAAGCAGCTCCTCGTCGATGGTGATCGAGCCCTCGTAGTCAAGGTCCGCCTCGGTCACGCGCAGGCGGTGCAGCTTGGCCCGGAACATGGTGACGGTCATGGAAGCGCGTGAGTTCGTGAGTATGCAGGTGCGTAGGCGAGCAGGTTGACGGAGCGCGGGCGAAGACCAACCTCTGCGAACTTGCGCGCGCAAGAGCCTACCCGCTTCCGGCAGTGACGAAGACGTTGTCGATCAGGCGGGTGTCGCCGAAGAAGACGGCCGTCGCCGCGAGCACATCTTGGCCGGGCACAATCGCGTCGAGCGGCTGCAGGTCGCGCGCGCCGACGACCGCGACGTACTGCGGCTCGGCAAGGGGCGCGTTGCCCAGAATGGCGCGCATCCGGCCAACCACCGTCTCGGCCGGCTGTTCCTCTGTGGCCCCGGCAATGAGGCCGTGCGCCGCGCAGACCGCTTCCGCCAGCACCGGCGCCTGCGCGCGCTCCTCCTCGCTCAGGTAGGCGTTGCGCGAGGAGCAGGCCAGCCCGTCGGCCTCGCGCTGGGTGGGCACGCCGGCGACCTCGGTGCCGAAGTGCAGCTCCCGGGCCATACGCCGCAGGATAACGAGCTGCTGCGCATCTTTTTCGCCGAAGACCCCGACGTGCGGGCGGCACAGGTGAAAGAGCTTCGCCACCACCGTCGTGACGCCGCGAAAGTGGCCCGGACGGTGCGGCCCGTTGAGCGTGTCGGTCAGGCCCTCGACCTCGACCCAGGCCTGCGGCGCGCCGAGCGGGTACATCTCTTCCGCCGAGGGGGCGAACACCGCGTCCACGCCGCCGAGGGTTTCCAAGGCGTCGAGGTCGCCGTCCAAGTCGCGTGGGTAGGTGTCCAGATCCTCGCCGGGACCGAATTGAGTGGGATTGACGAAAATCGAGACGGTGACATGGCCGGCTTCTTTTCTCGCGCGGCGCACGAGCGCGCGGTGGCCATCGTGGAGCGCCCCCATCGTAGGCACGAGCGCGAGGCGCCGCCCCTTCCGGCGCGCGGCCTCAGCCTCGTCGCGCATCGCCTCGGCGGTCTGGATGAGCTGCATGAGAGGCGGGGGAACGTTCTGAGCAAAAGCAGCAACGCCTCCGCCTTTCCGACGAACGACGGGCCAAAGTGTTGCCTTCGGCAGAACAGTGGACCCGGGACGGCGGTCTCTCACGACGCGGCCGGTTCCGCTACGCCGAGCGACGCGACCGGGAACGCGCGTTGCCTGCTCGGCCTTCCTCTCCTCGCCCATCCCCCCGTCCTCCCACGTTCCCGCCCTCCCAAACCATGCCCGGCACGCGCACCGAATCGGACTCGCTCGGCGAGATCGACGTCCCCGCCGACGCGCTCTATGGCGCGCAGACGCAGCGCGCGAAGGAGAACTTCCCCATCAGCGAGCGGCGCTTCCCGCGGCGCTTCCTGCAGGCGCTCGCGCTGGTGAAGCGCGCCTGCGCGGAAGCCAACTACGAGCTGGGGCTGCTCTCGGCGGAGAAAAGAGACGCCATCGCCGAGGCAACGGGGCGCGTGGCCGAAGCCGGCGAGGAGTTCCTGGCCGAGCACTTCCCCCTGGACATTTTCCAGACCGGCAGCGGCACCTCCACCAACATGAACGCCAACGAGGTGATCGCCAACCTCGCCAGCGAGGCGCTCGGCGAAGCGCGCGGCTCGAAGGCCGTCCACCCCAACGACGACGTCAACATGAGCCAGTCGTCGAACGACGTGATTCCGACAGCGCTGCACGCGGCGGCCCGCGTGGCCCTCGCCGAGAAGCTGGCGCCCGCGCTCGAGCGCCTCGAGGAGACCTTCGCCGAAAAGGCCGACGCCTTCGACGACGTGCTCAAAAGCGGGCGCACGCACCTGATGGACGCCACGCCCGTGCGCCTCGGACAGGAATTCGGCGGCTACGCGATGCAGGTGCGGCGCGGCCGGGAACGCGTGGCCCGTGCAGCCGAGGAGCTCGGCGAGGTCGCCCTCGGCGGTACGGCCACGGGCACGGGGATGAACCGCCCGACTGACTTCCCTGAGAAAGCGCTCGCGCATCTCTCGGACCGGACCGGGCTGCGCTTCCGTGAGGCCGAGAACCACTTCGAGGCGCAGGCCGACAAGGCCGCCGTGGTCAGCGCGAGCGGCGCCCTCAACGCGCTGGCGACGAGCCTTCTGAAGGTCGCCAACGACCTGCGGCACCTGTCGAGCGGCCCCACCAGCGGGCTCGGCGAGATCACTCTGCCAGTCATCCAGCCGGGCTCCTCGATCATGCCCGGCAAGGTCAACCCCGTGCAGAGCGAGGCGCTGATGATGGCGGCCGCGCAGGTCGTGGGCAATCACCAGACGATCACCGTCAGCAACACGCACGGCAACTTCGAGCTCAACGTCATGATGCCGGTCATGGCCTGCGCGCTGATCGAGAGCATCGAGGTGCTGGCCAATGCCTGCGAGGCCTTCCGCGAGAAGTGCGCCGAGGGCATCGAGGCCAACCGCGAGCGTTGCCGCGAGCTCTTGGAGCTAAACCCCTCCATCGCTACGGCGCTGAACACGGCCATCGGGTACGATAAGGCGTCGGAGGTCGCCAAGAAGGCCGCTGCGGAGCGCAAACCGGTGCGCGAAGTGGTGCGCGAGATGGATTTGCTTTCTGAGGAAGAACTGGAGGAACTGCTCAACGTGCGCGCCATGACCGAGCCGGGCGTGCCGGGGGAGGGATGAGATTTCGTTGCCGGCGTGCTGCAGGGCATTTTTGTGGGGAGCGCCCTGCAACACTGCAACCTCTGAACACTTCAAATACCGAAAATTGGCACGGTTTTCCCTCCTCTTCTTCAATGCAGGAGCGCTTGTTCTCTGATGCAGAAGCGCTTGCCGGCGCGTCGGACAGCGTGGCGCCCGGCGTCCTGCCTTTCTCTGTCGCCCTCCCTTTCCTCACGCCATGAGCACAAAGAAGAAAACGTCCGTCGCGCTCTTCGTCGTCGTGGCCTTTCTGGCCGGCGTCTTCTTCACCACCGCCGGGGCCAACGTCTTCGACCTCGGTGCGGAGACGGCCCAGACGAGCCGCGCGGCCGGCACCACCAAGCTGTCCACGGCTCCGGCCGATTTCCAGACCGCCTTCACGAAAGTGGCCGAGTCGGTCAACCCAACGGTCGTGCAGGTGCAGGCGGCCAAAGAGGCGCAGCAACGCCGCATGAACCCGCTTCGCCGCTTCTTCGGGAGCCCGCGCGGCGAGGACGACCAGCAGCCGCTGCGGCAAGGCATCGGCTCGGGGGTAGTCGTGCGCTCCAACGGCTACATCGTAACCAACAACCACGTCGTAGAGGACGCTGAAGACATCACCATTTCTACTTACAGCGGCAACCAGTACGACGCAGAGGTGGTGGGCACAGACCCGGCTAGCGACCTGGCTGTCGTGAAGGTGGACGCGCAGAACATGCCGACCATCTCTTACGGCAACTCCGACAACGTGCAGGTCGGGCAGTGGACGATGGCCTTCGGCTCCCCGCTCTCGGAAGACCTGGAGAATACCGTCACGGCCGGCATCGTCAGCGCGAAGGGACGCGTGAGCGAGTACACGCAGAATCTCAACGCCATTGCGGAGTTCATCCAGACCGATGCGGCGATCAACCCTGGCAACAGCGGGGGCCCGCTGGTGAACATGCAGGGGCAGCTGATTGGCATCAACGCGGCGATCGCCTCGGCCGGCCGAATGAGCCGCGGCAACGTGGGGATCGCGTTTGCCATCCCGGTCAACCTCGTCGAGAGCATCGCCCAGCAGCTCATCGAGACGGGCAGCGTGGCGCGTGCCTTCCTGGGGGTGGGCTACAACAACGTCTCGCCGGCGCTGGCGGAAGACCTGGGGGTCCCACGTGGGGCCGCGCAAGTCACGCGCGTGGAGCCGGGAAGCGCCGCCTCCGAGGCTGGACTGGAGGCCGGTGATGTCATCACGTCCGTCAACGGGCAGCCCCTCTCCAGCTCTTTCCAGCTTCGCACCACCATCGGCTCAAAGCAGCCGGGCGAAGAGGTGGACCTCACGGTCGTAAACAGCCAGAGCGGCGAGGAGCGCACCCTCAGCGTGGAGCTGGGCGAGCAGCAGCAGGACCTGGCCTCCGCGGGCGATCCCAACTCGCAGAATCCGGGCCGGTCGCCGCAGGGCGGCACCCCGGACGAGCAGCAAATGGAGAACTTGGGCCTGAGCCTGCGGAGCGTCACGCCGCGCGTGCTTCAAGAGCTGGGCCTGGACCGCAGCGAGGAGTACCGCGGCGCCATTATCGCCAACGTGGACCCGCGCAGCTACGCCTACCAGGAGGCTGAGCTGCGGAAGCGTCAGATCATCACGCACGTCGGCGGCCAGCGCGTGCGCAACGTCAAGGAGTTCGCCGCTGCGGTCGAGCAGGTCGAAGCCGGCAGCACGTTTCGCGTGCGGGTGCTGGTTCCTGCCCGCGGCCCCGGCAACCAGACGCAGGTGCTCTCGAACGTGACCGCACTGCAAAAACCGGCGAACTGACGTCTCCCCTTTTCGGCCACGCGCACGTCTTCGCCTCGGCCTGTGTGGCCGGGGCGGGGATGGGCGTTTCGGGGTCGCGCGCACGGCGGGCAGCAGCGCGGAGGGGCTCTTACGCTTCTTCCTCCCCAGCGGCGCGCAGAAGCTCCACGAGGTCGACGTCGGCGATCTCGCCCGGAGCGGGCACTTCTTGGCGGCGCAAGAGCTCCTCGAAGGCGGCCAGCGCTCGGTCGCGCCCGCTGCCGCTGGCGGCCACGACGCGCCCGCCCTGTACGTAGTACGCGGCGAACTCGCGCTCCCCGAGGTCGCCCTCGATGATGACCTCGTCGAAGGCGGCGGCGTGGCCGACGTAGCGCAGGTTCATGCCGTGCTGGGCCGTCCAGAAGTAAGGCACCGAGCGGTAGCGCTCGCCCGCGCCGGCGGCGTTGCGGCCTGCCAAGCGCCCGTGCTGGCAGGCCAGGCGCCAGTGCTCGATGCGCGTCGGCGCGCCCGAGGCCAGCCAGTACGGGAACTGCGCGACGTCGCCGGCGGCGAAGACTGAATCCGGCGTGGCAGGGTCGCGCTGCGTGGCGCTGCCGGGGAAGCGCGCGCGAAGCTGCTCGTCCACCACGATGCCGCCATCGTCGGCCTTCTCGACGCCCTCGACGAAGCTCGTGGCCGGGTCCACCCCAATCCCGACGACGACCAGATCGGCCGGGAGCGTGTCACCGTTTTCCAGCTCGACCTGCTGGACGCGCTCCGCGTGGCCCGGCTGGCTGCCGGCCCCGTGCAGGGCGGTGACGTGCTCTTCGAGGCGGAAGGCCACGCCGTGCTCCTCGTGCAGCTCGCGCAGCATCCCGCCGACCGCTTCGCCGAGCACAGGTGCGAAGGGCACCGCATCCGGCGCGACGACGGTGACAGACAGGTCCGTGCCCGCCTCCTCACTGATCTGGCGCAGGCTCGAGGCGCACTCCATCCCGATGAAGCTGGCCCCGACGACGACAGCGTGGCGCGCGTCCTTCGCCGCCTTGTGGATCGCGTCGCTGTCGCCCGTGGCGCGCAAGGTGTGAACCCCTTCGAGGCCCCTCCCGTCCACGTCCAGCTCGCGCGGCGTGCCCCCGGGCGCCAGAACGAGGCGGTCGAAGTCCATCGTCTCGCCGTTGGCGAAGGTGAGGCGCCCTTCCTGCGCCTCAACGTGCTCGACGGAGCGGCCTTTGCGGAGTTCGATGTCGCGCTCCTCGTAGAAATCCGGCGTGCGTAACACGAGGTCGCCCGCCTGCGCGATGCTGCCGGCGAGATACGCCTTGCTCAGGTTAATGCGGTCGTAGGGACGGAAGAGGTCGGCGGTAATCATCACCACGCGCCCGTCGAAGCCTTCCTCGCGCAGCCCCTCGGCGGCGTAGGCTCCGGCGGCGCCTCCCCCCAGCACGACAGCCACGCGCTCCTCGCCGCCGGAGGGGCCGCGGCGCCCGGTCATGCTGGCGGGCACTTCGTCAGGAATGTCGTCCGGTAGCGTCACGATCACGTCGCCCTCCTCAGCGCGCACGTCGAAGGCGGGGAGACCGTCCTGCCCCGGCGGCTCGACCTGGCGCCCGTCTTCGAGGTGAAAACAAGCGTGGTGCCATGGGCACACGACGCGCTCGCCGCTGAGGGCACCGCCGGCCAGGGGGGCGCCGTAGTGCGAGCAGTAGGCATGCGTGGCGCGGTACGCGCCGCTGGCGGTACGCGCGAGAAGGAGGTCGACGTCGCCGGCGGCGCCCTCGACCGTGACCTGCTTCATCTGGCCAGGCTCGAGGTCGCCTTCTCGGGCGAGAACGACATTCGTGGACATGGGGGGGTAGGCGGCACGGGGGAAGAGAGACGTCGCGGGGCGCGCGCACTTGGGCTCGTACTTTGAGATTCCTCGCGCGGCAACGCGGATCCGCACGCGGCGCCCTTCTCACGAAGACGTTTCGCACAGGGACGCTGAGAATATGTTTTAATTCGCGTCTCAGGGTCCTCCGAGGCGTACCTCCGCGGTCGGGCCGCTACGCGGGCGACCTTTCGGCCCAGCAAGTCTTCCGTTGTCGGCCCGTAGCGTTGCTACGCCCCAGAGGAAGTGCTTCTGGGGGGTCTCAGAAGCGCGGCCTGCTGGGCGCGCGGGAGACCTCTTCTCGCTCCCTTTCTGATCCGAAATCAAAACAGCTTCTGAAGCCGGGTGGTGCTCGCATGTTGCCGCTCTCTGGCGCAACGCTTCCCTCTTCGGACATCACTCTTCGAACACCGCAGCACCCACCCCCCCGCACCACCACACTACACCCCCACTGCCAGCCTGAGGTGTACCCGTCCGCCGGTGAGGCCGTCTTCGTCGTTGAGCGCGTAGCTGGCATTGACGAGCCCGAGGGCCGAGTCGAACTGCAAGCCGGCCCCGAAGCCGGGGTGCCACCCCCCTTGCGAAACGGGCGCGCCCGGAAGCGCGGGGCGGCGGGCGTAGCCGGCGTCCAGGAAGGCGTAGGCGAAGGAGCGGCGCCCCAGCAGGTAGCGGTACTCCGCCAGCGCCCGCCCCACGACGTGGCCGCGAAAGCGATCTTCGTCGTAGCCCCGCAGGGAGCGCGCCCCGCCGAGGAAAAACAGATCGCTGCGGTCGTAGCGGTCGGCCATGAGCGCGCGGGCGTCGGCCCCGAGGGCAAGGACCTGGCGAGGCCGTAGCGAGACGTAGGCGCGCACGGTGCCCGTGAAACGCTGCTGGAGGAGTGTGGCGCTCGTAGCGGCCGTGTCGCCCGCGGCGGTGACGCGGCGGGCGCTTCGGGTCTTGCGCCCCAGGGCCGCGTCGGCGTCGAGGTGAAAACCGCCACGCGGGCTGGCGGCCGGTCCGCGCAGACGGCGCAGCGTGGCCCCTCCTCCACCGAGCCACGATGACGCCCGCGCGACGCGCTGCCGGCGCGCGCCGCCGGGGCCGTCCCCCTCACCCGACGCGGACAGGCGGCGGCCGGCAATGCCGGGGCGCGTGACCTCCCGGCTCGCCTCCGCCCGCACACGCAAGCCCCGCCCGAGGCGGTAGTCCACGCCGACCCGGTAGCGCTGGCGGCCGTAGGTGGAGTCTTCCTGAAGCCCCTCGAAGGCCATCGACACCCTCAACGGCGTGCCTGCTACGAACGGGTCGGCGGCCTCGACCTCGAAGCGGCTCAGCGCGCCCGGGCGCCGGTCGAGGCGCAGCGTAGCTGTGCGCCCGCCCCCGAACGGGCTGCGGAGCGCCAGCGTCCCGCTCCCCACGAGGCGCCCGCCCTGGTTCTTGGAAGACGGCAGGTAGCCGAGCGCAAGATCGAACGTGGCGGGGGATTTTTCTTCCAGCGGCACACGCACCGCCGCGCCCGTGCTCGCGCTGTCGGCCCCCTCGGGGGCGAGGAGCAGCTCCGGCTCGCCGACGCGCTCGAACAGATTCGTCTCACGGAGCCGCTCGCGCACCTGCGACGGGTCGTAGCCTGCCAGCGGGGCGCCGATCTCCAGCCCGGCGGTGCGCGCCACGAAAGACGGACGCGTGCGCCCGTCGCCCTCGACGGCCACGCGCGAGAGGCGTGGCGCGGCGCCCTCGTCGATAGCGATGGTGAGCGCGAGCCGCTGCGGCGGGCCCGTGGTGAAGCGCGTAGAGGCTACGCGCGCCTGGGCGAGCGGGAAGCCTTCTTCCTCGTAGCGGCGCAGGAGCGCGCGCAGGTCCGCCTCCAGCACGCCGGGGCGTAGCGGGCGGCTCGGGCGCGTGTCCATCAACGCGCGGAGGGCGCCGGCCGAGAGGGCGCGGTTGCCGGTGAACCGGACGCGCCCGACCTCTACGAGCGGCCCGGCATGAACGTGAATTCGCGCGCGGGGCGGGCGGGCGCTCGAATCCACGACGGCCGAGTCGAGGCGGGCTCGGTAGTGGCCCCGCGCCTGCACCTGGCGTACGGCCATGCGCGCCGCGGCGCGCAGGCTGTCGAGCGGGAGCGCCGGGGCCTCGCTCCACGCCTTGCGTTCTCCATCCACCACCAGGCGCCATCGCCGCGCGCGCTCGCCACCGGCTACGCGGGAACGCGACGTGTCGGACGCGGCGGCGGCAAACGGCTGGGGCTCCTCTTTCTCTGCATTGCGGTCTTCCTGGGCGTGCGTGGCTGGCGCCGCCCCCAGGAGAAGCAGCGTCAGCAGGACCGCGCCCCGAACGCGGCACTCCCGCTGGGCGCAGGCGTTGGCAACGGACCCCCTTGTTGGACCGATTATCACCACAGACCCCTCGCCAATCCGAAGAAAAGAGATGAAGCGCGCCGCCTTTTTCTGCCTCGTGGCCGGCTGCGTGCTCGGGGCCGCCCTCGCCTCGCGCCGC
>PXTT01000065.1:0-14202 GCA_003022535.1 Bacteroidetes bacterium QS_9_68_14 | reverse complement strand
GTGGGCGGACGGCGCGTGGCCGCCTACGACCTGCTGCGCGCGCCCGCCCTCTCGGACCTGGCTGGGCGCTCGTTCTTCTGGCGCACGCGCCCGCCCGACGCCGGGCGCCACCGCCTGCTCTTTGGCGCGCGCTTCGGCCCCACCGCCACCGCGCCTGCCGACACGCTGGCGATGATCGTCAAGGTCACGCCATCAGGCTGAACGGGGACCACGGGGGCGTTCCTTCCATGATTCTACGCTCTTCCCTTTCCGCCATCCGTTGCCCGGTACCGACGACGACGCGCTCGAACCTGACGCGGCCTGCCGCCGCGCTTTTTCCGAAAAACTGCCGGCCTGGTACGCCGAACACCGGCGCGAGATGCCGTGGCGCGGCACGGCCGACCCGTACCGCATCTGGGTTGCCGAGGTGATGCTCCAGCAGACGCGCGTGGAGCAGGCCACCCCTTACTTCCGACGCTTCGTGGACGCCTTTCCCACCGTCGAGGCCCTTGCGGAAGCCGAGCGCGACGCCGTCCTGAAACGCTGGGAGGGCCTCGGCTACTACGCCCGGGCGCGCCACCTGCACGAGGCCGCCCAGATCGTGGCCGATGAGCACGGCGGCGACGTGCCCGACACGTGGGACGCGATCCGCGAGCTCCCGGGCATCGGGCCGTACACGGCGGCGGCGGTGCTTTCGATTGCCTTTGGAAAGAGCC
The DNA here is from genome assembly GCA_003022535.1 of Bacteroidetes bacterium QS_9_68_14. Classification (GTDB taxonomy): domain Bacteria; phylum Bacteroidota; class Rhodothermia; order Rhodothermales; family Salinibacteraceae; genus QS-8-64-10. The sequence continues at coordinate 13,507 of PXTT01000065.1, read as the reverse complement.
ACGCGGTGCTCGACGGCAACGTGGTGCGCCTGCTCGCGCGTGTCTTCGCCGTAGAGAAAGACCCCAGCAAGAGCGGGACGCGCCGGCGCCTGCGCGACGCGGCCGACGCGTTGCTCGCGGACGCTTGCGACCAAGGCGTGGCCCCCGGCGACTTCAACCAGGCCGTGATGGAATTGGGCGCGACCGTCTGCACGCCCTCCGCCCCGCGTTGCCCGGACTGCCCCGTACAGGACGCCTGCGCGGCCTACGCCGAAGGCGCGCCCGAAGCGTATCCGCACAAAAGGAAAAAGGCGCCCGTCCCGCACCACGACGTGGCCGTGGGGCTGCTGGAAAACGAGGCGGGCGAGCTTTTCATCCAGCGCCGCCCCGACGAAGGGCTGCTGGCGGGCCTCTGGGAGTTTCCCGGCGGCAAGCAGGAAGGCGGCGAAGCCCTCGCGGAGACCTGCCGCCGCGAGCTGCGCGAGGAGACGGGCGCCCGCGTCGAGGTCGGGCGGCTCTTTCACCGCCTGAACCACGCCTACTCCCATTTCAAGATCACGCTGCACGCCTTCCGCTGCCGCCTGGCGGAAGGCAGCAACGCCCCCACCTCGGCCGAGGGCCAGCCCACGCGCTGGGTCGCGCCTGCGAGCCTCGACGACTATGCCTTTCCCCGCGCCAATCGCCGCCTCATCGAAGAGCTGGAGGAGCGGCAGGAGCGCCCCACGCTCTTCGACGCGGCAGAGCGGTGATGCGTGTGGGGCGTGGTTCGTGGTGCGTGTGCGACGCAGCGTCTGGTTTCTCGACGGTCTACCGTACACCGTCCAAGTTTTACGACCGAGGCGTGGCCACGCCTCCTCGGCTCCGGATCGGTCGGTTCCCTCGTCGGTCACGGACCGCCGTTCGTGCCCGGTCCGCCGTCTGGGGTGTCGCCCCCCCGCTCGAAGACCGACGCTCCGATGGCGCCCCCGATGGCCCCGAAGATGGCGCCGATGACGGCGAAAAGCACCGCGTACCCGACGTAGAACGCCGGCGACCCTACGATTTCCCGGGCCGCCTCCGCCTGCTCGGCAGGAAGCACGCCGGTGGCAATCGCCTGGTCGATCGACTCCGTCGGAGAAGGAATCAAGCCCGTCGTCCAGAGCGCGAACGTGAGCAGCGATACGACCACCCCGGCCACCACGCCGGCCCCTGCGCCCATTCCGGCCCCCGTCCCACCGAGCACCGTGAGCGTGTGCGACTCGGCGTAGTGCCAAACGGCCACCAATCCCGCCGCCAGGTAGGCGAAACATCCCATGCATCCGCTCAAAAACGGAATCTGAACCACCGAGAAGACGACCGCTATGACGGCGGCCACGACGCCACCGAGAAAGATGGATCGCGTCCGGCTGGGCATTGGGCGAGAGGGCGACTTGGAAGAAAGAGCTACGCGGGAAGGGGCGCGCTCGCCAATCGATCATTGGGCGAAGATAGCCGGGCACATCGTCAATTCAAAGCACGGCTGGCGTCGTGCGGCGTGGCTGCCGGATGCACGGAGCTACGACGCGCGCGAGACCTCGGGACGTTCTGAGGCGGCGTTTCGCGCCACACGCCTGCTCGCCATTTGCGCCATCGCCCGCGCGAAGAGCAGCCCCATGGCCCCCCCCAGCAGCGCGCCCGTCACCGTCCGGGTGAGCGCCGTGTTCGCCCAGAGGCCGGCCACGCTGAGCGCCCAGTCCCCTGCGGCGGGCGCCCCGGCAGCCAGCACCAAGGCCCCGGCGCGTGGTCCGACCCGGCCTCGCAGCCACGTGGGCAGGAGCGGCCACGCCACCGTGCCGGCCAGGAGCCCCACGTAGATCCCCAGGCAGCGGTGCCCCACCGCCAGCGGCACGCCCGCGAGGGCAAAGGAGCGCGCCGGTAGCTGGTGACACACCGGCGCGAACGCCTGCCGCGCCAGGACGCGCGCCGCTCCGTCCACCAGCGGGGGCAGGAACGCGCCGGCCACCAGTACCGCCGCTACCGCCGTGGCGAGCAGCCAGCCGTAGCGGCTATCAGTCGTTGGTCGTCGGGGGTCGGTTTTCAGCGGTCGGTTTTCGGTTAGGAGGGAGAAGAATCGGTTACTCAAGTTTCGTTTTCGCCGTGGGCAGGCCGCGGTTTGTTTTTCTAAACATAACAGCCCGATCAAAGCCACACAAAGTTCGGTTAAAAGCGCCGCCGCGATCGGAACCAAAGACAGGAGCGGCTATTCCACGCGCTTGGCACTCAACAATGGAGAGTGCTAACAGCAACGAAGACGCAACGCGAGCGCGGTCTCGAAGCCGGACTTCCGGCGCGGGGGCGCGCTCCCCACGCTCCCCCTCTTCCCAGTCCCACACGTTCTTATGGCAAGCATCACTCCGCTCGGCGACCGCGTGGTCGTGGAGCCTATCGAAGACACCTACGAAGGCGCGCTCGAACTCCCTGAATCGGCCAAAGAGAAGCCGCAGAAAGGAACGGTCGTTTCCGTGGGCCCGGGCCGCGTCGAGAACGGCACCAAAGTCGAGATGAGCGTCGACGAAGGCGATGAAGTGATCTACGGCAAGTACGCCGGGACCGACTTCACCCTCGACGGCGACGACGTGCTGATCATGCGTGAAAGCGACATCTTCGGCATCGTGAATTAGGACGGCGGACGGCAGGCGACCGACGGCGGCTTTTCCGCCCGAAGCGTTGCTGTCTCCCGTCACCGGGTTCGCACCAAGCGGACCCCCTCCCCTTTCAACCTTCCTCTCCACAAACTTACACCCCTCTCTCTATGGGTAAGCAAATCAAATTCGACGCAAAGGCGCGCAACGCCCTCAAGAAGGGCGTCGACCGGCTCGCCGACGCGGTGAAAGTCACCCTCGGCCCCAAGGGCCGCAACGCCGTGCTCGAAAAGAGCTTCGGCGCCCCGACCGTCACCAAAGACGGCGTGACCGTAGCCAAGGAGATCGAGCTTTCCAACAAGCTCAACAACATCGGCGCGCAGATGGTCAAAGAGGTTGCCTCTAAGACCAGCGACGTGGCCGGCGACGGGACGACCACTGCGACGGTGCTCGCCCAGGCCATCATGAGCCAGGGCCTCAAAAGCGTCACGGCCGGCGCGAACCCGATGGACCTGAAGCGCGGCATCGAGTCCGCCGTGGACGCCATCGTCGAGGATCTGCGCGAGCGCTCCGATGCCATTAGCGGCAAGGAAGAGATCTCGCAGGTCGCCACGATCTCCGCCAACAACGACGAGGAGGTCGGTGCCCACATCGCCGACGCCTTCGACACGGTCGGCACCGACGGCGTCATCACCGTCGAAGAGGCACGCGGCACCGAGACGTACCTGGATGTCGTGGAAGGCATGCAGTTCAACCGGGGCTACCTCTCGCCCTACTTCGTGACGGACTCGGAGAACATGCAGGCCATTCTCGAGGACGCCTACGTGCTGATCCATGACGAGAAGATCAGCAACGTGCAGGACATCCTGCCGGTCCTCGAAAAGGTCGCCCAGATGAGCGAGCCGCTTCTGGTGATCGCCGAGGACGTGGAAGGCGAAGCCCTCGCCGCGATGGCGCTCAACAAGCTGCGGGGCACGCTGAACGTGGCCGCCGTGAAGGCGCCCGGCTTCGGCGACCGCCGCGACGCGATGCTCGAAGACATCGCCGTCTTGACCAACGGCACCGTCATCAGCGAGGAGCGGGGCTACCAGCTCGAGAACGCCACGACTGAGATGCTGGGCAAAGCCGGCCGCGTCGTCATCGACAGCGACGACACGACTATCGTAGAAGGCGCGGGTGAGGAAGACCAGATCACCGCCCGCATCAACCAGATCAAGAAGCAGGCCGAGAGCTCTACGAGCGACTACGACCGCGAGAAGCTCGAGGAGCGTGTGGCCAAGCTCGCCGGTGGCGTCGCCGTCCTGAACGTCGGGGCCGCGACCGAGCCGGAGATGAAAGAGAAGAAAGCGCGCGTAGAAGACGCCCTCAACGCCACCCGCGCGGCCGTCGAAGAAGGCATCGTGCCGGGCGGCGGCGTAGCCTACCTTCGTGCGCTCGACGCCCTCGACGACGCCGATACGGCCAACCAGGACCAGCAGATCGGCGTCAACATCGTGCGTCGCGCTCTCGAAGACCCGACGCGCCACATTGCCAACAACGCGGGCTTTGAAGGCTCCATCGTCGTGCAGAACGTCAAGGAAGACGGCAGCGACGACTACGGCTTCAACGCGCGCACCGAGGAGTACGAAAACCTCCTCGACGCCGGCGTGCTGGACCCGACGAAGGTGACGCGCTCCGCGCTCGAAAACGCCGGATCCGTCAGCGGCCTGCTCCTCACGACCGAGACGGTTGTGGCCGAGGAGCAGGACGCCGACGAGGACGACGACGGCGGCGCCCCGGGCGGCGGCGGCGGCGCCCCGGGCGGAGGCGGCGGCATGCCGGCCGGCATGGGCGGAATGGGCGGCATGGGAGGCATGGGCGGCATGATGTAAACCGCTCGCGCCTTTCGACGCTCCCAGCCGTTTCGCGCTGGACGCAACGCACGAAAGCGGAGTCGCCTGCAGAGGGCGGCTCCGCTTTTTTTGGTGCGCGACACACGATGCAAGAGCACACGACGTAGGAGCACACGCCGTCGGCAGGTCCCCACTACAGGATAGTGATGCGTGTGGAGACGGCCTGCAGAACCTGCTGCTCGCCACGCACGCAAAGCAGTCCGCCGTCACCCGTCGGCCGGCGGGCGCGGGCGATCCTCTAACTCCCACGCCTCGGCGAAGCGGGCAAGCATGTCCTCCTCTGTCTCCAGCACTGTTCCGTCAGCCTCGGCCACGCGGGCGAGGTCTTCGTAGAGCAGGCGGCGCGCCGGCCCCGGGAGTTGGCCTTTGAGGCGCGCGGCGAGGCGCTTGGCCTCGGCCGTGGCGTCGCTCGCGTCGCTGAAGCGGGCCATCGCCTTCATCGCGGCGGTCTGCACGGTCGCGCGCTCCAGGTCGGGGTAGCGCGCGCAGAGCTTGTTCGTGACTTCCTCGCGCTCGGCATCGTCGAGGTCTTCGTCAGCACCGTAGGCCATCGCAAAATGCAGGAACGCCAGGTCCTGCAAGAGGCGCGGCGCTTCAGCGTCAGAGGAGGGGAGCGTCGGCTCCATACGTGGCGTGGCGCAAGCATAGAGAAGGGGAGCGCGCGGCTCTTTTGCGAACGCACGCCGAGGCAATGTGCTCCCGTTTCTCTTCGGCGACGTTCTCGTAAGCAGACCCGTAAGCCGAGCCCCCAAGCGTGGCAAGCAGGCAGCAAGGGGTGCAGCGCGCGACACGGCCAAAGCCCCCAAGAGCCACGCCCGCCGTTCGCCCTTTCCCGCAGCCCCCGTCAGGCCGCTCTCGCACGAGCGGAGTGCGGGTTCGAGGCTTCCCCGGTGCGGGGTAGAGCCACGGTGAAGGTGCTTCCCTCGCCCTTCTGGCTTTCCACATGCACCTCCCCGTTGAGGCGATCGACGAGCTTGGCAGCCACCGTCAGCCCCATTCCAGAGCCCTGGTAGTCACGCTTCATGCCGCTGGACTCCTGCGAAAACGTGTCGAAGAGCTTCGGCACGAACGCCTCGTCGATCCCAACGCCGGTATCGGTAACATCCAGCAACACCTGCTCCCCGTCTTCCGAAGCCGAGGCGCGCAGGGACACGCGCCCCTCGTCGGTAAACTTGACCGCGTTGTCGAGCAGGTGGCCCAGCGCCCGCGCGAGCAGTTCGGAGTCGATCTCGGCGTAGAGCGGCTCGCTGGGCAGGTGCGTCTCGAAGGCCAGGTCTTTCTCCTCGGCGAACGGGCGGGTCGTGTTGGCCACGCTGTCGAGCACGGGGAGCACGCTTTGCGAATGGGCCTCCACCTCGAGCGTGCCGCTTTCCAGCTGCGCGAGATCCAGGATCGAATCGAGGGTCATCAGCAGGCGGCGCCCGCTGCGCTCGATGAGGTCTACGAAGCGGCGGTGCGGGCCGTCGACGCCCTCTCGCAGGATGGAGGTGAAGCCCAGAATGACCGTAAGCGGCGTGCGCACCTCATGGGTGACGTTGGTGACGACGCTGGAGCGGAACCGCGCGAGGTCTTCGGCCTCTTGCTTAGCCTCGCGCAGCGAGCGCTCGGCCTGCTTGCGCGCGCTGATGTCCGCGAGCACGCTCAGCAGCACTTCGGCGCCCTCCATGCGCAGAAGCTGAAAGGAAGCCAGCAGGTCGCGCGTCTCGCCCGTGCGCGTGCGAAGGGCCACCTCGTAATCGCGCAGCGCGCTTTCGTGGTCGAGGCGGGCGAGCACCTCGTCGCGCTCACCGGGATTTTTCCAGAGCCCCAGCTCGACGGGCGAACGCCCGACCAACTCCTCGCGCTCGTACCCGACCAGGCGGCACATCGCCGGATTGACGTCCACGAAGCGACTTTCCTCGAGGTCGCTCAGGGAGAGCGCCACCGGGCTGGCGCGAAAGATGCGCTGAAACGGCGTCCGGCCGCCGTGGGGGGCGGCCGCATCCTCCGAGCAGGCAGACGCTCCTGCGTTGCCGGCGTCCTGCTGCTTACCGGAGGATCGCTCTCGCGCCAGTGCGGCCCGCAGACGGCGGTTTTCGCTGAGCAGTTCGTCGCGCGTGCAGCGTGGCTCGCTCATGACGGTGTTCGGAAAGCGCACTTCGACCGTTCGAGGGAAAACGCGGCGAGCCTTCGGCTTCAAGGCGGCACGCTACGGCGGGGGTGAGAGGCCGCGCGCATGTCTGCTTCGGCGAGGTAACGGAGGCCGATGAGCGCAGTGCCCCCGTCGGCGCGGGATCGGGTTACGCTCTTGAAAAAGCCACACTTGGCGTGGCGCCGTCTCGGGGTAAAAGCCCCTTTCTCCAATTGCCGCCCAGGCGGCCTGCATCTTTGCGCGGCGCGGTGCATACAGGCTTTCTACGCTGCTTTTTCGCCTGCTTCCCGCCTTTTCCCATGGAACCGACCGCTTCCCGTAACGGCGACGACGAGAGCCAATCGGCTCTCGCTCTCCAACGTGCCAAAAACGACCTCGAAGACCAGATCGAACGCGCCGTGGCTGCCCACGAGCCGCCGACGGACGAGCCCGTCGAGGTGAGCCTCAACTTCGAGGAGGAAGACCTACCCGAAGGCGACGACAACGAGGCCGGTCCCGAACTCATGAACCAGATCACCAGCCTGGTAGAAAACTTCCACGGCTCCCCCGCTGTGACTGGCAAGGGCGTGCGCGTGCGGCGCCTCACAGCCATCGACTCCGACGCTGACGGCGAGGTAGCCGTACGCGTCGATTACGACCACGCGGGGTACGAATGACGGACGGCGAAGCGGAGACGATGGACAGCCGCCTCTCGCAATGCGCGCGTTCAGAACGTTAGTCGCGGCGGTTTGTGGTCCGCCGTCTGCCGTTCTTCAAGGCAGCATCGCCTGCACACTGGAGCTGGCGGAGGGGTAAGTGTAGACGCTGGCCTTCAGGTCGTTGACCGCGAGGCCGTGGCGCATCGCCTGCGCGAAAATGTTGACGACTTCATGCGCCTCGGGGTAGGCCAAGTGCGCCCCGAGGAGGCGCCCGCTGCCCTGCTCGGCGATCACCTTGTAGAAGGCGTGCTCCTGGCGGCGGTGACGGGCGGTGTAAAAATGGGCGGCGTTGCCGCTCTCTACTTCCAGGTCGAAGCCCTGCTCGCGCGCCGCCTCCTCGGTAAGCCCGACCGCGGCGAGGCGCGGGGTGGTGAAGACGGCCGTCGGCGTGCCCTCGTAGCGCGGCGGTTCGCCCTCTTCCAAGAGCGCCTTTTCGACCGCGCGCCCGTCGAGGTGCGCCACAGGCGTGAGCGGCGGGCCTTGCTGTGCGGCATCGCCGGCGGCGAGAACGGCCGCGTTGCTCGTTGAGCGCAGGTTCTCGTCGAGGTCGAGCAGCCCATCTTCGGTGCGCTCCACGCCGGCAGCGTCCAGGTTCAGCGCGCCGAGTGCCGGCACGCGCCCGGCCCCGTGCACGACCGCGTCGGCGCGGTAGCGCTCCGCGTGACCGTCGTTCGTTTCCGCCGTGACGACGAGCGCGCCTGCGTCTTCTTCGAGGGCGGTCACCTTGCGCTCGGCTCGAATTTCGATCCCCAGCGCATCGGTGGCAGCGGCGACGGCCTCGACGGCCTCCGCCTCGAAGTGTTGCAGGACGCGCGCGCTCGTTTCCAGCACCGTCACCTCCGTGGCGCCTGCGCGGGCAGCCAGGTGCGCGAACTCCATCGAGATGTAGCCGCCACCGACGAACACGAGCCGCTCTGGCAACGCCTCCAGCTTCAGAAAGTCGTCACTGTAGGTGAAGTGCTCTTCCCCCTTGACGTCCAGCGCAGCCGGCTCGGCGCCGGTGGCAATCAGGATGCGCTCGGCCTCGACGCGCTCGCCGCCGACGTCGAGGGTGCGCGGGCCGGCGAAGCGGGCGCCGTCGTGAAAGTAGTCGATCCCGGCCTCGTCGAGCTTGTCTTCCACGCCGCCGGGCACCGGCTCGGTGAAGGTGCGCTTGAAAGCCATCAGGTCCTGCCAGTCGATGCAGGCGTGACCCGTGCCGGTGAGGCCGTGGCCTTCCAAGCGCTGCGCCGCGTCGAGCATGTGGGCAGCGCGGACGAGCACCTTCTTCGGGTCGCAGCCGCGCATCGGGCAAGTGCCCCCGAACGCGCGCCGGTCGGCGATGCCGACGGTCCATCCTTCCCCCGCGCAGGCGGTGGCCACGTCCTGCCCGGCCAGCCCGGTGCCGATCACGAAAAGGTCGTACTGCATTGCGGTGTTGGGGTGCTCGGATGCGACGGTGCTGCGAGGCTCCAGCGCTGATCTTCGAGACGTACGACAACGCCGCAACACCTGCACACTTCAAAACTCAGGATGCGAGCTGCTGCAGCTCTTCCTTGAACCGCGTGGCGCGCTCGCGGGCCGCCTCCTCGGTCTCGTCTTCGGCGTAGACGCGCAGGATCGGCTCGGTGTTGGAGGGCCGCAGGTGCACCCAGCCCTCCGCGAAGTCGATTTTGACGCCGTCCACGGTCGAGATTTTTTCGCCGGAATAACGGTCGGCCATTTTTTTCAGCAACGCCCCGGCGTCCATTCCGTTCAGCGGCAGCTTGTCCTTGACGGTGGCGTAGCGGGGCAAGTCCGCGTGGATCTCGCTCATCGCCGCGCCGGTGGAGGCGAGGTGCTGCAACACCATCGCCGCGCCGACGAGCGCGTCGCGCCCGTAGTGCAGGTCCGGCAGAATGACGCCGCCGTTTCCCTCCCCGCCCAGCACAGCGCCGACGGCCTTCATCTTCTCGACCACGTTGATCTCGCCGACGGCCGAGCGGTGCACCTCCGCGCCCTCGTGGCGTGCCGCCACGTCCTCGATAGCGCGTGAGCTCGACAGGTTTGTGGCGAAGGGACCGCCGCCGCGCTCGCGCCACAGGAAATCTGCGCAGATGACCTGGGTGAGCTCCTCGCTGACGTAGGTGCCGGTGTCGTCCACGAGCGCGAGGCGGTCGGCGTCGGGGTCTACCGCCAGGCCGAAGTCGGCAGGGCCCGAGGCCACGCGCTCCGTGAGGCCCCTCAGGTGCTCCGGCAGCGGCTCGGCGGGATGGGCGAAGCGGCCCGTCGGCTCAGCGTTGAGAACGGTAAGCTGTTCTTCTTCGACCCCGAGGCGCGCCAGGAGCGCCGGCAACGCAATGGCGCCGACGGAGTTAATCCCGTCCACCACCCCCGAGAGGTTCGCCGCGGCAATTTGCTCTGCGTCGACGAAGTCCAGTCCCAAGATCGCGTCGAGGTGCGCGCCGAGGAAGTCTTTTTCCGCGAAGCCGCCGATGGCGTCGTGGCTGGCCGTCTCGCTTTCACCCTCGTCGGCGAGGCGCAAGACCTCTTGGCCCGCGCTCTCGGACAGAAACTCGCCCTTTTCGTTGAGGAGCTTCAGCGCGTTCCACTCCGCCGGGTTGTGGGAAGCGCTGAGGACGATCCCCCCGGCCGCTTCTTCGAAAAGCACGGCCATCTCGACGGTCGGCGTCGGCGCGAGGCCGGCATCGATAACGTCCAGGCCGCAGGTGCGCAGCGTGGCCGCGACGATCTGCGTACACACCGGCCCGGTCGTCCGCGCGTCGCGGCCGAGGACGATCTTCGCCTGCGCGCTCCTCTGCTCTGCGCGGCGGCGGGCCCAGGTGCCGTAGGCGGCGGCGTAGCGGGCAAGCGCCTCGGCATCGAGCCCGTCGCCGAAGACGCCGCGAATGCCGGAAACTGAAGCGATGAGAGGCATTTTGCGTGCGGGAATGCAGGGGTGGGAGGGGCGCGTGGCGGCAACGTTTTCTTCCTGGCGGAGCAGCGCGGGGCCTGGCGAGAAACGCGGTTGTTCGTTTTCGAGGGCCAAGGGAACGGAGAAGAAAAGGCCACATCTTCGTGATGGGCTGCATCGTTCTACGGTCTGCGGTCGGCGTTCTCGTCCTCGCCCGTGGCAACGTTTTCTTGCTCGCGCAGGTGATCGGCGTCGCGCACGCCACCGAGCAACGCGGGGTCGAGACCAGGACCGTCGGAGGTGGCGGTGTGGAGGACGGACACGTCGCCAGTCGTTTCCATGACCACCGCGCGCACTTGGTCTTTGTGGATGACGTTGGCCTCGCGCAGCTTCGAGCGCAGGTCCCTGCGCGTCATCTGCGCTTTGCGCAGGTTCTCCTCGAGGATCCGGCTCCCGGCCATCAGCAGAAGCGCCTCGTTGTCCTGCACGTGGCCGAACCAGCCGAAGCGTTGCCGCAGGGTGGCGGCCGTAAACTGCACGGTGTAGAGTGCCGCCAGCGCCACGGCCCCTTTCATCAGCGAGACGGACTCCAGGACGACCGTGCTGGCGATGACCGAGCCGATGGCCACGGTGATGGCAAAGTCGAAGCTCGATATCTTCGAGAAGGTGCGCAGCCCATGCAGGCGCGTCAGCAGGATGACGGCCAGGTAGATGCCCAGCGCCGTGAACGCGATGGCTGCCACCGCCGGCTCGCTGACCCAGAGCCACTTCCCGTAGGCCGGCCAATCCCATTCGATGAAGTTCATACCAGGCGAGCGGCAGGGGGGAGAAAAACACTGCGCTTTCAACGTAGCGAGCGAGCGCGCACCTCGCCCAGCGCCGGGCGTCCGGCTTCCACGCTTTTCACCCTTCTGGGCGCTTTTGCCGCGCGGCCGCACGCTCAAGGCGCCGCGGCATCGGCCGTGGTTTCGGCCGGGCCAGCCACGCGCTTCACGTCTTCCAGCACGGCGCGAGGCGTCCAGTCGTTGCCGCGCCAGATCTCGCGGACGCGCCCCTGCGGGCCGATCAGGGCGGTGGTGAGGTTGTGGGTAATCTGGCCGCCCTCCTGCTGGGTGAGGACCCCGAAGAGCCCGGTCACGCGCTGCACCTCCTTCTTCGTGCCAGTGGCGAACGTCCAGTTTGAGAGGTCGCCCGTGTAGCGCGCGGCGTAGTCGGAGAGCACCTGCGGCGTGTCGTGCTCGGGGTCGAAGCTGATGGACAGCAGCTCCACCTGACCGTCGAGCGTGGCTGGAATTAAGTCTTGGAGCGTGGCGAAGCGCTTCGACATCAGCGGGCAGTAGTCCGGCAGCGGGCAGCGCGTGTAGATGAACGTGAGCACGAGCGTCTGCCCCTCGTAGCCCGCGAGGCGCACGGGCTCCCCATTCTGGTCTTGCGAAAGGGTGAAGCCGGGCATCTGCGCCCCCTCACGGACCATCTGGGCTCCTTCGCTCCGCCCATCGGCCCTGCGGGGCGTCGGGGCCGCGCCGGAGCGGTTGGCCGGGTGCCGCGCAACGGCCGTGTCGGGCAGGCGCTCCATGCCCGTGATCCATGAGCTGTCCGCGCCAGCGTGGAGGCGAAAGCCGATGGCGTCGCCCACCTCCAGCCCGTCGAGGGCGGCGGGGTCTTTCACGGTGAGCGGCATCGTCATCGCCGGCATGTAGCCGTCGATCTCCTCGTGCTCAACGATCACGCGGCGCGGGTCGTCGCCGAACCCGGCCACGCGGCCTTGCGCCTCGTAGCCGCCGGGCCCGCGCTGGCGGAGCATCAGCAAAGCGCCGCCGGCGATGATGAGCAACGCCAGTGCCAAGCTCGCACCGATCAGGTAAGGACGACGTTTCATGGGTTTTCATGGTGGTCTTTCGTGGTTCGTCGGTTGTCGTCCGTTCTCTCCCAGCAGTCGCGTTGCTGGAAAGGGACGCTCCGCACCGCGCGCCTTGCGCTACTCCGCGTGCACCTCCGTTCCCTGCGGGGTCAGAAGGTACCACTCCGCCCCAAAGCCCATCACGTCCTGGCCCTTGAGCTGGCCGGCGCCCTGGTCCTGGGCGAAGTAGTAGAGCGGCCATCCGTTGTAGGCGACCTGCGTCGTGCCATCGCGGCGCTCGAAGGTGCTCAGCAGCGAATCGGCCGCCGCTGCGCGCGCCACGGGCGATCCCTGCTCGGCGGTGAAGGGCGGCCACGCCCCAGCGCAGGCGTCGTAGCAGGTGCTCTCGCCGCTGCCCTGCTGGTCTTTCTGAAACAGGTACAGCGCGCGGCCGTCCGCGTCGGTCAGGTAGGAGCCGAGCGTGTCGTTCTGCGCGACCTGGACGACCGCGCCCCCGCCGGACGCCGCGCCCGTGTTGCCGGACGCCGTATCCGTCGTAGCAGTGGCGGCGGGATCGTCCTCGCCGGTCGTGGCGGTCTGCTGCTCGGTGCAGGCGGCCAGGCTCAGTCCCACCAGGGCCAGTGCAACGACCGTGAGCGGGAGGCGCGGGATCGAAAGGAGAGTGTTCATGGGATCGCTTTTTTTACAGAGGGAAACGGCATTTGCGGCGGCCTTTCGCGTACCGAGGCCGGCCCCGGCGGGATTCAGCGCTTCAGAAGTCGTAGGCCACGCCCAGGAAGAAGACACGCCCCGGCTCGGGAATGGGCGCGCCGGAGTACGGGTTCTGCGCGTTGAGGTGGTCGACGTATTCGATGTCAGTGAGGTTGGTCACGCCCCCCTCCAGCGTGACGCCCCACCCCACGTCGAGGCCGCCTTTGAAGTCCAGCGCGACGTAACCGTCGGTCGGGGTTTCGCCGAGGACGTCGGCCACGCGGTCCTGCCCGGCGGCGGCGCTGAGGGTGCTCTCGACGTAGAACCGGCCTTGCGGCGGCTCGTAGCGCAGCCCCAGGTCGCCGCGCAACGGCGCGACGCCCAGCGCAGGCTGGTCGGTCTCCAGGTTCTGCCCCCAGAGGTAGCTCCCGCTCAGGCTGGCTGTCAGCGACGGGCGCGCCGCCCAGCTGGCCGACGCCTCGCCGCCGTAGAACGTCGCCGTCCCGTTGGTGTAGCGAAACGGCCCTTCCGCAAAGATCGGGAGCGGCAGCATCGGCTCCGCGTCGGGGGCGGGTTCGAGCGTGATGTAATTCGACAAGTGCCGCGCGAAGCTGCTCACCTCGAAGGCCGCGCGGTCGTAGCGCGCCTTCAGCTCGAGGTCGGCCTGCCAGGAGCGCTCGGGGTCGAGCGTCGGATCGCCGATGAACTCGGAGCTCGTCTGCGCCTTGTTCGAGGGAAAGCGGTCGGCGTATCGCTCCAGCGCCCCGGCGGTGCGCACGGCCGT
>PXTT01000064.1 GCA_003022535.1 Bacteroidetes bacterium QS_9_68_14 | reverse complement strand
GAGGGGAATGCCGAGGCGCTCGAACGTGTCGAGCAGCTCCTGCGGGACCTCCTCCATGCTGTCGTACTGCGCCTTCTCCTTCGGCGCCGAGTAGTAGCTCATGTTCTGGAAGTCCGGCTCCTCGTAGTCGAGGTGTGCCCAGTCGGGATAGAAGTCCTCCTGCTGGATGAGCCGGTCGAAGTAGCGGTAGGCCTTCAAGCGCCACTCCAAGAGCCATTCCGGCTCGTCCTTTTTGGCCGAGATCATGCGCACGGTCTCCTCGTCGAGGCCCGGTTCGGCGGTGTCGGCCTCGATGTCGGTCTCCCAGCCGTGCTTGTAGTCCTGCTCGGCAACGTCCTGTAGATACTGCGTCTCTGCGGTACTCATAGCGCGCTGCGGGTCGCTTGGGGCGAAAGAAAGGAAGGAGGGGCGCTCCGCCCGGCCCGCTGCCTCAGGGGGCTACTTCAGTGGATGAAGTGCAACCCTGCGCGCGAGGGCAACGTTCCTTTGGGGCGCCCACTTCCCGCCGTCTTAACGTGGGAATGATCGGGCTGCGCGGGGCGCAAGGGCGGGGGGGCGCTCGGCGTTCTTCGAAGCGCAGACGAATGCACGAAAAGAACGCCACGCGCCCTAAGAACGCCACGCGCCCTGCCCCCGGTGCCGGGCGCGCTGACGGAGAAACCTCTTTTCGGGGCGAAAGTTTACCCCATCGAGCGACCGAAGACCAGCCTGCGCGGGCCCTCCCACGCCGATGCAGGCCCCCGCGCTCCCCACCCAACACGAACCACGCAACAGCCATGGAGCTTTCCCAGAACGACCTCTTCGGCGACGGCCCCCAGACCGAGGCGACGGCCAAGAGGGAGCTGCCTGCCCTCGACCTTACGATCACCGAGCGCGCCCTCGACCAGCTCTGGGAGGTGGCCCGCGAGGACGACGTGGACCCCGGCACGGCGATGCTGCGCGTGGCGGTGGTGCCCGGCGGGTGCAGCGGGCTGACTTATGACCTCGGCTGGGACACGACCGAGCAGGAGAGCGACACGACCGAGGAGGCCGGCGGCCTCTGCTTCGTCCTGGACAAGAAAAGCCGCCTCTACCTGAGCGGCACCGAGATGGACTTTACCGACGGGCTCCAGAGCGAGGGCTTTCACTTCAAGAACCCGCAGGCGGCGCGCACCTGCGCCTGCGGCGAGTCGTTCGGGGTGTGACCTCGCGCGTGGCGCGCGAGCGAGAGCACTCGGCCTTTTTCGCAGGGCGCACGCGTTGCCGGAAAGACACGCCCTGCGCGCTACGGCATCAGGTCAGCCACGGCGACCTCGGTCTCGGCCTGCGGCGGGCGCAGCGTGGCCGGAGGGCGCACCGTCTCGCGCCGGTCGTAGCCGTCGCTGCTCGGATCGCGGTACGCCTCCAGCGACGCGTCTTCGAGGTTGACGATCCAGCACGCGGGCACCCCAGCGCGGACGTAGATGCGCTCCCTTTCGCGTGGGACGCGCGAGCGGCATCGGCGCGAGCACGGACGAGCCGGCCGTCCCAGCGGCCTCCCGGAAGACGGGGGCGGTCGCCCGAACCTGCGCGACCCCTGCGCCGGGCCCTGCCCTCCTTACTCGCTGCGCTGCCGCGCCCCAAAGGCGGCGCTGCTGTTGGTCCCGTCACCGGCGCGCTCGAAACGGATGCGGTCGCCTGCGACGATGCCGCGGCGGGCAGCGTAGCCGGCGGGCACCTCGACGACGAACTTTGCCGGTGCGCCCGAGCGAAAGGAGTCCGTAGAGTAAGGCGTGGTGTTCTCGACAACGCGCACGATCTGTGAGTCGGCATTGGCGAAAAAGACGTCCAGCGCCATCGGCGTGTTTTTCATATAGAAGCTCTGCGGCTCGTTTTCTTCCATGAGGAAGATCATGCCGCTACCGGCCGGCAGGGCCGTGCGCTCCATGAGCCCGCGGCTGCGTTCGGCGTCGGTCTCGGCGACTTCCACGTCGAGGGTGGAGAGGGTATCGCCGCCGCGCACGAAAGCGACGGTCCCCTCTTTCTCGAAGGCCGGAGCCGCGCCGACGCTCGTCGTGTCGCCGGAGGCCTCCTCGGGAGGCGGGCCGGCGGATTCTTCTCCGCAGCCGGCGGCCAGCACAAGCAACGCAGGAAGCAGCAGCACGTAGCGGGGCGGAGGCGTGGACCGAAGCATCGGGAGAGCGGGGGTGGGGCGCAATTCGTGACGGGCGAACGGACCCGACAACTGGAAACCGAAGATTCAGAGCAACGCGTCGGTGAGAGCGTCGAGGCGGAGGCGCCCGGCGCGGGTGGGGCGCACCGCGGAACCGCTGCCGTTTGCTTGCTCGAGGTAGCCCTCAGCGCGGAGACGGTCGAGCGCGTCGCCGCGCTCCGAGCGCAGATCGCGGTCGTAGCGCGCGGCGAGCGTCTTCAGCGAGAGGCCACGCGCGGTGCGCAGGCGCCGGGCGACGTATTCGTCCGCCAGCGCAGCACGGGGCGGATGCTCCTGCGTATGGGGCGGAGCACGGCCGTCGTTCAGCGCCTCTGTGTAAGCGCACCAGTCCGGCGCGTTGGCGCGGCGCGTGGCCAGGCCGTCGTCGCCCCCGGAAAACGAGTGCGCGCCGGGACCCAGGCCCAGCACGTCTTGGTGGCGCCAGTGGCGGCGCGTATGCCGCGCCTCGGAGCCGGGCCGCGCCAGGTGCGTCTGCTCCTGCGCGTGGTAGCCGGCCGCGCCGAGCGCATCGAGCGCCTGCTCGTACTGCGCGGTGGCCACCCCCCCGCCAGGCAGGCGCGCGGCACCGCGCGCCACGCGCTCCCCCAGCGGCGTGCCGGCCGCGGGGGTCAGGCGGTAGAGTGTGACGTGCTCGGGGGCCTGCTGGATGGCTTTCTCGAGCGTGGCCTGCCAGCGGGCCGCCGGCTGCCCCGGCAGGCCGAAGAGCAGATCCAGCGAAACGTTGCCGAAGCCCGCCTCGCGGGCGAGCGGCAGGGCGCGGGCCGCCTCCGCGGCGTCGTGCCGGCGCCCCAGCGCGCGCAGGTCCTCCTCAAAAAACAACTGCACGCCCAGGCTCAGTCGCGTCACGCCCGCCTCGCGGAGCGCTCGCAGCCACGTGCCCGTCAGGTCGTCAGGATTGGCCTCGACGGTGACTTCCCGCCCTTCCTCCGCGTGGCCGAAGTGCGCGCGAACAGCGTCGAGGATGTCGACAAGATGGCGCGCGGGGAGCTGCGAAGGCGTGCCCCCGCCGAGATAGATCGTCCGTAGCGGCGCATCATGGCGCGGGGCACGGCGGCGGACTTCCGCCTGCACCGCCCGGGCAAAGGCGTCGTGCGCCCCGGCCACGGAGGCGACGGCGTGCGGATAGTCGCAGTACGGGCACGAAGCCGCGCAAAACGGCACGTGCACGTAGACGCCGACTCCGGATTTGGGCTTGGGTGCTCCCATCGAGCGCTCTTGCTCGTGCGCGGAACCGTTTCGGTTATTTTGACGAAGAGGCAACGGCTGTGCTACGTTGTCTGTTGCGCCTGGCCCCCTGTTCTGCACAGGTCTGCGCAGGGAGGAGCGATCGCCCGTCCGGAACCGCCCCCCAATCGCCCAATCGCCACGTGCTCGACTTGCACGCCCTTTCTGGCGACCTCGACGCCTTCGGCGCCTACCAGGTCGAGGCGCAGACGCAACGCCGGCGCCACCTACCCTGCCCCTGAGCGAGCCGCGCCCTTCACCGCCGTCGCCACCGACGGCTCGCAGATCTACCCCGACCGCCACGTCGAGCCGACCTGCTACCTCATCAACACCAGCCGCGTGGCCTTCCAGTACGGCACTCTCGAGACGCCCGTGTTGGAAGCCACGCCGCCGCACTTCGGCCACCACGCCAAGCTCGCCGAGCGCCTCGACGCCGAGCTGGGCCGCGTGACGAACGAGATCGTCTCGGCCCAGCGGGACGAGCAGGAGCTGAAGGCGCTCCTCGAGACGAGCCGCGAGGCGCACCGCGACGACCGCCCGCTCGTGGCCCTGGCCGACGGCACGCTCATCCGTTGGATGATTCGCGGCATGGACGACCGCGACCTCGAAGAAGAGATGATCGGCCGATACGCGGCGTTGCTGGAAGATTTTCGCCGCGAGGAGCTGCCGCTGGCCTCCTACGTCTCGATGCCCGGCAACGCCGAGCTCATCAACCTGCTGGGCGTGCACCTCCGCATGGACGAGGCCGGCGGCGCCCCCGATCAGGAGGGCGCGTTGGCGGGGCTGCTGGACCGCTGGCTCTTCGCCGAGACGCTGGCGCCCGGCGAGCGCTCAGCGACCTTCACCAGCGCCTCGCGCATCCAGACGCGCTACGCCGAGGAAGACCGCATCTGCTACTTCTACGCGCACGTCCCGGCCGGCCCCGACAGCAGCGCGCACCCCGACGACGGCGAGATCGCCCGCGTGGAGGTGCCCCGCTGGGTGGCCGACAGCCCCGACCTGCTGGACCGCGTGCACGGGCTCGTCACCAGCGAGTGCGCTAAGGGCGAAGGCTACCCAATGATCCTGTCAGAGGCGCACGAGCACGCCGTCATCCGCGCCCCCGAGAAGGAACGCTTCTACCAGATGATCGAGCGTGCCCTGCAGGAGCAAGGCCTCCCGCCGATGCGTCGCTCCCGCAAAGCCCGCTCGAAGCGCAGCCCGGCGGTTTGATGGCAAGCTGCCGATTGCAAGCTGCCCATTGCAAATTGTCCGTTGCAAATTGGTAGTCGGTCAACGAACCGAAACCGATTTGCGATTTTCAATCTCCAATTTTCAGTCTCAATGCCCGACGCCACTGCCGAGATCATCGAAGCCTCCACGCGCGCCTTCGTGGCCGAGGTGCACGACGGGCAGGACGCGCCGGCGTTCGGCTCCTGGGTGGAGGTCGAGCAGAGCGACACCGGCCACACGCTCTACGGCCTCGTCAGCCACATGGAGATGAGCGCGCGCGCGCCGGGGCGCCAGGCGCAAGCTTTCGGCCAGTCGCAAGAGGAGCTGCGAAAAGAGCGCCCGCAGGTGATGGCGCTCCTGCGCACCACCTTCCGCGCGCAGGTCCTGGCCTACCGGGACGGCCCCGCAGGCGACGACGGCGGCGCCCTCCGCCAGACGCTCCCGCCGCGCCTGCCCTCGGTTCACGACTTCGTGCGGTGCTGCGCACCCGAGACGGTGCGCGCCCTCGGCGCTCCGTACGACTTTCTGCGCACCCTCGTGCAGGACCCCGACCCCGCCGTTCCCACCGACGACCTGCTTGTGGCCGTGCTCTGCCAGGTGCGCGACGCCCACGGCGAAGCCGCCGGCGACGAGCCGCTCGTGGAGGCGGGGCGCACCCTCAGCCGCCTGTTCGACGACGACCACGAACGCCTCCAGTCCATTCTGCGGCGCGTGGAGTAGCGCCGTCGGCTTCCAGCTACCAGTCCGTCCCCCCAGAAGGCTGACCGCGGAAGGCCGACCGCTGATAGCTGGCCGCTACCGAAAGATCAACCCGATGCGGATGGGCAGGAGCACCTCCACGTTGTTTTCGGCGACGAGGAGGCCCGGGTTGGCCTCGTAAAAGACCGAGGTGTCCGCCAGCCCCTGCACGCGCCCGTATCCGACGTGGAGGACCAGCCCGCTCTCCGAGCGGCCGTCGTCGGCGAGGGGAAAGTGGCCGCCCATGCCCGCCAGCAGGTACGGCAAGTAGTCGCCGTCGGACTGCCTCGGCAGGTTGACCACCAGCGAAAACTGCGGGTCGAGCAGGTAGGTCGCGTCCTCGGAGCCGCCGAGCACGAAGCCGCTGAGCCCCAGGCCGCCGGCCAGCGACACGTCGGCGTTGAGCGGAGCGCTGGCGCGCAGACGCACGCCCGGGGCCACGCCGTCCTCGGTGCTGGCGAGCCCCTGCGCGCCTACCCCTAGGCGCGGCGTCACGTCGTCGGCCAGCTGCGCGCGCGCCAAGAAGCCGGGGCGCAGCAGCAAAGGAAGCGCGAGGAAGGCGAAACAAACGGCCAGGCGGCGAGCAGGCATGAGGCATCGGGCGATGAACGAGCGGAAAGGGCGCGTGTCTTCCAAGATAACGGGCGGCGCGTCTGCAACGGCAACCCGGCCACGAACTCTTTTTCAAAATCCTCGTTCTTGCACCTGTACATCAGTGCGCCTTTTTCTTCTTGCGCCCGCCGCCGCGCCATGCCGGCCTCCGGCCCGGCGGCCGCTACGAGAGCGACGTCTGCCCGCGTTGCGGTGCGCGCGAAATGATTCGCGGCGGCGAGCCAATGGCCCCCGTGCGCGCTGTCGCCTTCGGTCGCCCGGATGCGTGGCTTCTCAACAGGAAGAAATCCTTCTCGAAAGCGCGCGCAAGCGTCTGTACCCTGTGCGGCTACATCAACTTCTACGCCGCGGACCCCGCCGCGCCCTCCGCGACGCCTACGAAGCGCGCCACGCGCCCAGCCAGTAGCTCCCCTTCTCCCCGACGCTCCTTCTTCCACGCCCTCGCCCCCAGCATGCCCGGTCCCTCCGACGCCGCCACCGCCGCCCAGACCACCGACGACCTCGCCAGGGACGCCCCTGCGCGCTCCAACGGCGTGGCTCCGCCGGAAGCGACCACCTACGACCCCGCTGCCTTCGAGGGGCTCGACTACTACGCCATCGACGACCTGCTCTCCGAGGAGGAAAAAGCGGTCCGCGACCGCGTGCGGCACTTCGTTACCGAAGAGGTCACGCCCGTCATCGGGGAGCACGCGCAGGCGGCGACCTTTCCCCGAGAGCTGATCCCACGCTTCGGCGAGCTGGGCCTGCTGGGGCCGCACCTGCCCGAGGAGTACGGCTGCGGCGGGCACTCAAACCTCGTCTACGGCCTCATGATGCAGGAACTGGAGCGCGGCGACAGCGGCATCCGCTCGTTTTGCTCCGTGCAGGGCTCGCTGGTAATGTACCCTATCTGGCGCTTCGGCACGGAGGCGCAAAAAGAGGCGTGGCTTCCGGCTCTCGCCTCGGCCGAGAAGATCGGCGCCTTTGGCCTCACCGAGCCGGACCACGGCTCCAACCCCGCCGGCATGAAGACGCGCGCCCGCAAGGACGGCGACGAGTACGTCCTCGACGGGCACAAGCGCTGGGCCACCAATGCCAGCGCCGGCGACGTGGCCGTCGTCTGGGCGAAGGTCGAAGACGACGACGGCAACGACCAGATCGGCGGCTTCCTCGTGGAGCTGGATCGCGACGGCGTGGCCACGCCCCGCATCGAGGACAAGTGGTCGCTGCGGGCGGCCGTCACCAGCGAGATCGTGCTCGACGGCGTGCGCGTCCCGGCAGGGAACCGCCTGCCCGGCGCGAACGGCCTGCGCGGGCCCCTCTCGTGCCTCACGCAGGCGCGCTATGGCATCTGCTGGGGCGTCACCGGCGCAGCGATGGCCTGTTACGATGCGGCCCTCCAGCACGCCACGAACCGCGAGCAGTTCGACCGGCCCATCGCGCGCTTCCAGCTGATGCAGGAGCGCCTGGCGGAGATGGTTCAGGAGATCACGAAGGCGCAGCTTCTGAACTGGCGCCTCGGCACGCTCAAAGATTCCGAAGAGATGCGCCCGCAGCAGGTCTCACTGGCGAAGCGCAACAACTGCCAGATGGCCCTCGAGGTGGCCCGCTCGGCGCGGCAGGTGCTGGGCGGCAACGGGGTGCTGGGGATGTTTCCCGTCATGCGCCACATGATGAACCTCGAATCGGTCATCACCTACGAGGGCACGCACGAGGTGCATACGCTCGTCATCGGGCAGGACGTGACCGGCGAAAATGCGTTTGCGTAAACCATCTGCTCCCCCGCTCAACCTCAGTGACCCGCCATGACCTCGAACGAAGCCGTCGTCGCCGTCGTCGCCATCATCGCCGGATGCATCATGATCGCACCGCTGTTCCGCTACGGCGCGAAAGTCGCGCGCGACATCTTCGGCGTGCGGGCCGCCAGTGAAGACAGGAGCGGCGACGCGCTCACGCAAGGCGAGGTCGAAGGCATGATCCGCCGCGCCGTGCGCGAGGAGGTGCGCAAAGCCACGCAGCCGCTGCGCGAGAAGATCGAGCGGATCGAGCCACGCGATCGGGAAGAGCACCGCTTCGAGAAAGCGCCGCGCCGCGACCTGCCGGCGAGGGGCTTCGAAGAAGACCCGGACGATTTCGGCCTCATCGCCGAGGAGCCGGGCGCAGAGGGAGAGCGCGTGGCGTAGCGACGCGGGCGGTCAGCGCAAAGCAAAAGGACGCCCCGCCGCCGAACGGCCAGGCGTCCCTAAGCTCGCGGTTGCGTGGCTCCGTCAGAAGGGGCACGTTCGAGAAAAGCCGGGCTTTCACGCCTGCGCCGGTGAGGCTTCTACACCGGGCGCTCGCGCGCGAAGCGAACTCACACGCTCACCTCTCGGCGCGTGTGTAAACGCGTTCGAGGCCGTCCCGGGGTACTGCACTAATGGCGAGTGTATCTCCTCGCACTCCAAACAGTCCTCGCACTCCAAACAGAAAGCGGTCGTACTCCGCTTCGTAGAGGCGCTGCCACGTCGGGTAGGTCGTTTGCTCTCTGAGATCCCCGTTCTGGTAGATCTCGAGCGTGACCTGCTTCGGAGCCGCCTGCTCGGTGAAGACGAGCGTCTCGGTGCTGTCTGTCGAGGCGGGCGTCTGCGTGTAGGGCTCGCCACTCGGGGTGAAGTAGCCCGTCGAGCGCTGCCACGCCCACCTTCCTTCAACGAGCACCGAGTCTTTCGAGAAGTTCGAAAAGTCGATGGGCCGGGGCGCCGGTCCGTTGGCCCCACCGACGTCGCAGGCGGCGAGCGCGAGAGCGGCCTCGAGCGCGCAAAGAAGAAGCAATGCGGTGGCGGAAGCGCGCCGGGGGGCGACGGGCGTGCGGGAAGAGCAATCCATCGCGGCGGGCACTTCTTTCGGGGGAATGGACGGTCTGCCGTCTACGGTTTGCCGTCCAAACTACATGTCGTCGAGCATGTCGTCGTCCACGTTCTCCGAATCGGTCATTTGCCCGCAGCCGACGCGCGCGCCAGCAGCGCCGCTGGGCTGGGAGCTCAGGTCGTCGCGCCCACCGTGGACGAGCACAGCCCGGTCTTCGAGGCTGCCAAAGTCGGGTTCGTCGCGGACGTAGGAAAAGGCGAACTCGGCCACGCCGTTACTGTTGGCGCGGATGTTGCCGAAGTCGCCGACGTGGCGCTCGCCGTCATCGTCGTCGGGGGCGCCGTGGGGCGAGTCGTCGGGGTTGTAGTGGCCGCCGGCGGCGCCGGCAGGCGTGCCGTCTTGCATGGCGCAGCTGCCGTTCTCGTGGACGTGAAAGCCGTGCAGCCCGGGTTCGAGGCCTGTTACACGCCCCTGCACGTAGGCCTCGCCGCTTTGGTCATCGTAGGTGAAGCGCGCCACGCCGCCGATATTGCCGTCGGCCTGGGTGTCCTCGATCTCGACGGCCAGGTAGTCGTCTTGGTAAAGATCGGCGACCTCTTCGTACGCCTCTTCGCCCGCTTCCTCGGCCGCTTCCTCGGCCGTCTGGCAGGCGGCAAGCGAGCCGGTAACCAGCAAGGCGACCACGCAGCACAGAGCAAACGGTTGGCGTAGGGCAGTAAGCATAGGAACGTAGGGAGGAGGAGAGAAGCAAGGGGCATTTGATCGCTCTTGCCTCAAGTGCGAAGGCCAGAGTGGAGATCCGAGGGGCTGTGTTCGCAGGCGTATCCTTCACAAGCATGTGACCTGCGCGGACGGGAATGCCTTCTGCCAAACGTTGCGAAATCGTTCAGCATCGTACTCCGGCAAGCGCATCCCGAATCCCCCAGCCGCGTGCGGAACCGCGATGCCTGTAGCTTCGGCTGGTACACTGAACGGACCACCGTTTGCTGTGCGCCTGTGCTGCTGCGTCGAAAGAACGTGGATGGTCGTCGCTTAGCGGGCGCGTTGCTGGAGGCATCCAAACGACGAACCAGCGGACTCCCAGGGGGTACTTCCTCGCGTTGCTCGGGACGCCGAAGGCGAGCGGACGACCCACGAAAAGGCTACTGGAACGCCCCCACCGGCGCAGGCGTGGAAACCCAGCTTTTCTCAGGCGTGTCCCTTCTGACGAAGCAGTACCCCCATGAAGCGTCTCGTCGTCGTCGAATCTCCCACCAAAGCCGACACGATCCGCGACTACCTCAGCGGAGACGGCCACACCTACGAAGTTCAGGCCTCGATGGGCCACGTGCGCGACTTGCCTGCCTCTGCGGGAGAAGTGCCCGAGCAGTACAAGGACGAAGACTGGTCGGACCTCGGCGTGAACGTCGAGGAGGGCTTCGAGCCCGTCTACGTCACCAAAGGGCGGGGACGCAAAGTGCTCGGCGAGCTCCGCAGCGCGCTCGAGAGCGCCGACGAGCTCTACATCGCCACCGACGAGGACCGCGAGGGCGAGAGCATCGGCTGGCACCTCACCGAGGCGCTCGACCCCGACGTGCCGGTGCGGCGCATGGTCTTCCACGAGATCACGCAGGACGCCATCCAGCGCGCCCTCGATGACACGCGCGGCATCGACCGCAGCCTCGTGGCCGCGCAGGAGACGCGCCGCATCCTCGACCGGCTGGTGGGGTACCGCATCTCGCCGCTCCTGTGGCGCAAGATCGCGCCGAAGCTCAGCGCGGGCCGCGTGCAGAGCGTGGCCGTGCGCATTCTGGTGCTCCGCGAGAAGGAGCGCATCGTGTTCGTCCCGGCCACGTACTGGGACCTCGAAGCCACGCTCCGCCACGACGGCCAGACGTTCGACGCGGAGCTTACGCACTTTGGCGCCCAGGGCGAGGGCGTGCGCATCGCCAGCGGCAAGGACTTCGCCGACGAGACGGGCTGGCTCGAAGACGGCGTCTTCGGGTGGAACGGCGAAGGAGAACCTCGCCCCAACGCGACGCCGCCGGAGGGCCTGTCTGTCCCTGAGCGTCCTTCCCAGAGCGAGGTGGACGCGGGCGACCTACGCGTCCTCTTCACCGAAGAAAAGGTGACGGCGCTCGCCGAGGCATTGCCGGAGAAAGCGTGGCGCGTGGCCGGCGTCAAGCAACGCACGCGGACGAAGTCGCCGTATCCGCCGTTCATCACGTCGAGCCTCCAGCAGGAAGCCAGCCGCAAGCTCGGCTTTTCGAGCGGGCGCACGATGAGCGTGGCGCAACGCCTCTACGAGAACGGCCACATCACCTACATGCGCACCGACTCGACGAACCTCGCGCAGGAGGCTGTCGAGGGCGCACGCCAGGCCGTCGAGGGGCGCTACGGCGAGGAGTTTCTGTCGAAGAGCGCCCGCAGCTACGGCGGCCAGACTTCCGAGAGCGCGCAGGAGGCGCACGAGGCCATCCGTCCCGCTGGCTCAGGCATGAGGACTCAGGACGAGCTGGGTCTCACCGGGCAGGAGGGCCGCCTCTACGACCTGATCTGGAAGCGCACCATCGCCACCCAGATGGCCGACGCGCGCCTGCGCTATACCAACGCCTACCTCGACGTGGAGGGCCCCGGCGGCCACACCGCCCGCTTCCGCGCCGGCGGCAAGGAGGTGCTCTTCCCCGGCTTCTTCCGCGCCTACGTCGAGGGCAGCGACGACCCCGAGGCCGAGCTGGAGGACCGCGAGCACCCGCTCCCGGCGCTCGAAGAGGGCGACGCGCCGGACTGCCGCTCCGTCGAGCCCAGCGACCACGAAACCGAGCCGCCCTCCCGCTACACCGAAGCGTCGCTCGTCGAAATCCTCGAAGAGGAAGGCATCGGCCGGCCCTCGACCTACGCCTCGATCATCGAGACCATTCAGCAACGCGGCTACGTCGAGAAAAACGGCAAGCAGCTCGTGCCGACGTTCACCGCGTTTGCCACCAACAACTTGCTGGAGAAGCAGTTCGAGCGCCTCGTCAACACCGGCTTCACCGCCGAGATGGAGGGCATCCTCGACGACATCGCGCGCGGGGAGCGCGACGCCACGCCCTTTCTCGAAGGCTTCTATCGCGGCGAGGGCGGCCTCGACCAGCGCGTGGAGACGGGCCTCGAAGAGATCGACCCGAAGGCCGTCTCGGAGATCCGTTTCGACAAGTGGCAGCCGTACGTCGTGCGCGTGGGGCGCTACGGGCCGTACGTGGAAGGCCCCCTCGACGCGACTGGCGAGACCGCGACCGCGTCGCTGCCGGATGACCTGTGGCCCAGCGAGACCACGAAAGAACGCCTGCACGACATCCTCGAGGAAAGCAACGCCGGCGACCGCCCGCTGGGCATTCATCCCGAGCACGACATGCCGGTGCTGCTCAAAAACGGTCCCTACGGCCCCTACGTCCAGCTCGGCGACAATGAGCAGCAGGGCAAGCCCAAGCGCGTCTCCCTCCCGCCGCGCGTGGAGCCGAAGGACGTGGACTTCGACCTCGCCTTGCAGATCATCAATCTGCCGCGCACCCTCGGCGAGCACCCCGACGATGGCCAGCCGGTGGACACGAACGTCGGCCGCTACGGGCCCTACGTGCGCCACTGGCGCGAGGACCGGAAGCCGCTCTACGCCTCGCTCAAGCAAAACAAGGGCGACGACGTGCTGACCGTGGAGCTGGACCGCGCGCTCGAACTGCTCGAAAAGAAAAAGAGCGGCCGCCGCGAGCCGGAGCGCACCCTCGGGGAGCACCCCGAGACGGGCGAGCCGGTGACGGTGTGGGACGGCCGCTACGGGCCCTACGTCCGGCACGACGGTACCAACGCCTCCCTCATCGACGACCAGACCATCGAGAACGTCACTCTCGAGGAGGCGGTGCAGCTTGTGGCGGAGAAGGAGGGGTAGTTTGGTAGCTGGTGGATTGTGGATGGTGAAGGGCGCTCCGCTTAGCGAAGGGGGCTTCGCTTAGCAACGCGCCTGCCCGCCGAAAACCATCCATCATCGAGCGAGCGTAGCAAGCGGACTGTCCCACCATCCGGCGAACGAAGTGAGCGGACGAGTCACGACGTCACCCGCTCGGCGCGCTCACCTGCTGCGTCCAGCAGCTCTTCGCACTGGGAGCGGCCTTCTTGCAGAACGTTCTCGACGTGCCCGTTGAGGCGCGCGGTCCTCACCAGTCAGCTCTTTGGCCGTCATCACGATGACAGGAATCGACTAGTAGGCGCGGTTTTCGTGCATCTTCTCCAGGAAGGTGAAGCCGTCCATTTCCGGCATCACCAGGTCGAGGGCGATGGCAGTGGGGTTCAGTTCGCGTGCTCGCGCTCGCTGGGTCGCTGATCGTCGGTTCGCTTCGCCTCTCGCTCCCCTCTGTGCCTGGGACGCTGGATGAAAGTCGTCCCCCGATCAGGCAAGCTAACGGCGTGGGGCCTTGCGCGGATCGAAGGGCATACCCTTGCGGTGCGTGCCCTCGTGGGGCGGGCGAACTACCACCCGACCCGCGCCTCGCCTTCTCGCAACGACGCCAGGATGTTCAAGTAGCTCTCGTAGCGTTGCTCGTGGATAGCGCCGTCTTGCACGGCATCCTTGACGGCACAGCCCGGCTCGTGGTCGTGCGTGCAGTCGGGGAATTTGCAGTCGTCGAGGTAGTGGAAGAACTCGACGAAAAAGTGGCCCAGCTCGTCGGGCTCGAGGTCGAGGATGCCGAACTCGCGGATGCCGGGCGTGTCGGCCACAAAGCCGCCGCCGTCGAGGCTTTCCAGCGGATAGAGCGCGGCGTGGGTGGTCGTGTGGCGGCCCTTGTTCGTCTTGTCGCTCACCGCGCCGGTGCGCAGGCCCAGCCCCGGCTGCACGGCGTTTAGCAGCGTGGACTTGCCTGCTCCGCTGGGCCCGCTGAGGACGCTCAGGCGCCCTTCCAGCGCGTCCTTCACCGCCTCGACGCCGTCGCCCTCGGTGGCGCTGGTCATCAGGACGGGATAGTCGAGATCGGCGTAGAGGGCGCGCAGCGTGGCCACGCGCTCCTTGTCCTCCGGGCGCGCCAGGTCGGTCTTGTTGAAAATGATACCGGCGGGGATCTTGCAAACGCCCGCCATCACCAGAAAGCGGTCGAGGAAGCCGGGGTTGAGCTTCGGCCTTCGCACCGCCTGCACGGCCCAGGCGGCGTCCACGTTAGCAACGATGACGTGGCGCTGCCCGGCGCGAGAGCCGGCGGCGCGGCGCGTGAGAGCGTTGCTGCGGTCGTGGATGGCAGTGATGTAGCCGGTGCCGTCCTCCGGCGCGATGCGCAGCGTCACGCGGTCGCCCACGGCAATGGGATTGGTCGTGTCCTCCTCGCGCAGGCGTAGCTTGCCGCGCGCCTTCGACGAGACAAGCCCTCCGGCGGTCTGCCCCTCGTACCAGCTCCCGGTGGAGCTGACGACTGTGCCGGTGCGGTGCTCCCGGTCGGCGTTGCTTGCGTCGGCCCCGGCGCTCGCCTCCGGCACCGGGCCAGCGGGGCGCGCGTCGGTGTTCTCGTCGGTAGCGGGTGGGGCGTTGCTCACGGGCGGGACGGCGGGTTTTTCGGGCAGCGAGGCCATGCCGATCTTTCCAGCCGGGTGGGCATAACAACAAGGCGTGCTTTCTCGTGATGCGCGCGCTTGTTGCAAAGCCTTCTTCGCCAAAGAGGTCCCCGCCCATGCGCTTCGACGATGCCCACGACGATGCCCGCTCCGGCGACTACGACCGCGCCCGTGACGCCTTCGACGACCTCGACGCCGACGAGCAAGCCCGCTTCCTCGCCGAGACGACGCTCTCGGCCGTCGCGCAGGGCGTGCGCGGCATAAGCCACGCCCTCGCCGACGAGCTGGACGCCTTTTTCGAGAGCGCCTCCGGCACGTCACGCGCCCCAGACGACCCGCGCCCCGAAGGAGACGGCCCCGGCCCCGCCGAGCCGCCCACCGGCGCGCAACGACGTAATTCCTGATGCGTGGGGCGCGTTTTTTCGTGGGTCACGCAACACGAACTGCGTAACACGCCGCCGCGCCGCCAACACGCTCGCCGACGTGGAGCAGGCCTTCCGCGAGGGCCGCGACCCGAACGTCGAGGACGCCAAGATCCTTGAGGAGCGCGACCGCGAGGACGGCCCTGACGGGCCGGACGGCAGACGACGGACCGCGGACGGCGAACCTCCCGGCCGCCTGTGATGCGTGCCTTCCTTTCCAGGCACCTCGTAGCCACGCCTCCAGTGGCCATGCGCCTCATGCCCGACCACAGACTCGGCCGCACCGCCACCATTAGCAAGCGCGGCAACGAGCGCCCCTCGAACGACGACCTCGCCGGGAGCACGCCGGCGGAGCGCGTCGGCATGGTGTGGCCGCTGGCGAAGACGGCGTGGGCGTTCAAAGAAGCCGGCGACCGAAGCCGCGGCGAAAGCGCAAACGAAACACCCCGTGCTCAGCAGCGGCCCATCGCGACATCTTGTCCGCCTTCGCCGACGCGGAGGTCGAGTATCTCTTGGTGTGAGTATCTCTTGGTGGGCGTTCACGCGCTGGCGGCGCACGGACACCCGCGCGCTACCGGCGACATCGGCCTGCGGGTAGAAACCCAGCGCGGGAAACGCCGCGCGCGTCATGCAGGCACTTCGCCAGTTCGGCGCTCCGCTCAGGCAGGTGTCGAGGGAATACCTCGCCCAGCCGGACGTGGTATTCCAGATCGGCGTCGCTCCACGCCGCATCGACGTGATGGCGTCCGTCGAGGCCACCGCCTTCGAGGACGCGTGGCCCGAGCGACCGGAGGTGAACCTGGAAGGCATACCCGTACCCGTCATCGGGCGGGCGGACTTCATCCGAAACGAGCGCGCGACTGGGCGGACGAGAGACCAAGGCGACGCCGAGGCGCTGGAAGAAGGGGACAGCAGCGCGCCGGAATAGCCTCGCGCGGGGAGCCACGCCAAACGCAAACCCGTCAGGCCTCGCAGACCTGACGGGTTTCTGATCGTGGCTGCCATCCGCCCGCCGTCTGCCGTCCGAGCCAAAAGGCTCACGCCACCGCCTGCGGCGGGCCCGTGCCCGCGTCGCCGTTGGCCAGGCCCGCGGCGATGCGCTTCTCCGTGTCGGACACGCCGAAGAGCTCCGCCGGGTCGGTCACCGGGTCGTCTTCGAGAACCTGCTCGACGACCGCGCCCATGCGCTCCACGTAGCTCACATCGAGCTCGTCGAGGGCGTCGGACTCGATCTCGCGCACGTCCTTTTCGTTTTTCTCCGGCAGGAGGACCTCGTCGATCCCGGCGCGCTTGGCCGCGAGGACCTTTTCCTTGATGCCGCCAACCGGAAGCACCAGCCCGCGCAGCGTGGCCTCGCCGGTCATCGCCACGTCCGGGCGCACGCGGCGCTGGGTGTAGATGGAGGCGAGCGCCGCGAGGAGCGCGATGCCGGCGGAAGGGCCGTCCTTCGGGATCGCGCCGGCGGGGACGTGGACGTGCAGGTCCCAGTAGCGGAAGGCGTCCTGCGGAATGCCCAGCTCGTCGGCGCGGGCCTTGACGTAGGAGAGCGCCGCCTGCGCGCTTTCTTGCATCACGTCGCCGAGCTGGCCGGTGAGGCGCAGCTGCCCGCTCCCGCGCGAGACGCTGGCCTCGATGAAGAGGATGTCGCCGCCGGTGGGCGTGAACGCCAGCCCCGTGGCCACGCCGGGCACCTCGGTGCGGTCGGCCACCTCGGGGAAGTGCTCGCGCGCGCCGATGTAGTCTTCGAGGTCGTCGGCGCCGACCGTCTCGCCGTCGGACTCGCCGGTGGCGACCTCCTTAGCCACGCCCCGGCACACCGCGCCGATGGTGCGCTCGAGGTCGCGCACGCCGCTTTCGCGCGTGTACCCGTCGATGATGAGGCGCAGCGCGTCGGGTTCGAGCGTCACTTGCCCCTCGTCCAGCCCGTTGCGCTCGATCTGGCGAGGGATGAGGTACTGCTCGGCGATCTGGGTCTTCTCGAACGGCGTGTAGCCGGTGGAGGTAGTTCCCCGTGGCGATGAAGAGAATCTGCGACAGGTCGTAGTCGAGCTCCAGGTAGTGGTCGTTGAAGTTGTCGTTCTGCTCGGGGTCCAGGACTTCCAGTAGCGCACTGGACGGGTCCCCGCGCACGCCGCTGTCGAGCTTGTCGACCTCATCGAGCATCATCACCGGGTTGTTCGTGCCGGCTTTTTTGAGGCTCTGCAGGATGCGCCCGGGGAGCGCGCCGACGTAGGTGCGCCGGTGGCCGCGGATTTCCGCTTCGTCGCGCACGCCCCCCAGCGAGAAGCGCACGAACTCGCGCCCCAGCGCGCGGGCGACCGATTTGCCCAGGCTCGTCTTGCCGACGCCCGGCGGCCCGTGCAGGCACAGGATCGGCGCCTTCTGGTCCTCAGAGTCGCGCTCCTTTTTGAGCTTGAGCACCGCCAGGTACTCGAGCATCCGCTTTTTGACTTTTTCGAGGCCGTAGTGGTCTTCCTCCAGGACCTCCTCGGCGTGGCCGATGTCGAGGTTGTCGTCGGAGTAGTCGCGCCACGGGAGGTCGAGGATCCACTCGACGTAGCTGCGCGTCACC
This sequence comes from Bacteroidetes bacterium QS_9_68_14, assembly GCA_003022535.1. Lineage (GTDB taxonomy): Bacteria > Bacteroidota > Rhodothermia > Rhodothermales > Salinibacteraceae > QS-8-64-10. The sequence goes on along the minus strand of PXTT01000064.1, from coordinate 38,543 downwards.
GCGTAGTCGGGCGCGGCGGGGTTGATGCGGCCCAGGCGGCCCAGCTCCTTCTCGGCGGTCTCGCGGGCGTGCTCGGGGAGGTCTTTCTCTTCGAGGCGCTCGCGTAGCTCCTCCACGTCGCCGGCGCCGGGGGCGCCCTCGCCCAGCTCATCCTGGATGGCCTTCATCTGCTGGCGCAGCAGGTACTCGCGTTGCTGCTCGTCCACGTCGTCGCGCACGCGGCCTCTAATTTCTTCACTGACTTCGAGCACCTGGCGCTCGCGGTCGAGGAACTCCATCACCAGATCCGCCCGCTCCAAGAGCGGGAGCGTCTCGAGGAGCTTCTGCTTGTCCTCGACGTCAGTCTGGAGGTTCGAGGCGATGAAGTGGATCAGGAAGGTCGGCGAGTCGATGTTCTGCACCGCGTAGGCGGCCTCGCTGGGCAAGTTCGGCGCCACCTCCACGATCTCGACGGCCATGTCCTTGATCTCCCGCAGGCGCGCCTCCAGCTCGGGGCGCTCCTCGTCCTCGTCGCTCTCCTGGTCGTCGCTCAGGTGCCCCTCCGGCTCCTCGACGGTCTCGACCTCGGCGCGCAGGTACGGCTCAGCCTGCGTGAAATCGCCCGTCTGGATGCGTCGCTTGCCCTGGATGACCATCGAGGTCGAGCCGTCAGGCATCTTGATGAGCTTGAGGATCTCGGCGACCGTCCCCATCTGGTAGAGGTCTCCGGGCTCGGGGTCCTCGGTCTCGGCCTCCTTCTGCGCGACCACGCCGATCAGCTCTTCGTTCTCGAAGGCCTCGCGGGCGAGCTGGAGCGAGCTTTCGCGCCCGATGGTGATCGGCAGCACGACGCCGGGGAAGAGCACCGTGTTGCGCAACGTCAGGATAGGGAGCGCCTCGGGCACGTCACCGGGGTCGAGGTCGATGCCCTCGACGTCGTCGGGAGCGAAGGGCACCTGCTCGGGCGCGGCGACGGTGGGATCGCCCTCGGAGGAGGCGGCGAGCAGTTCGTCGAGGGGCGGTTCGTTCATGCGGCGCGGGGCAGCGGCGGCAGCGACGAGGGAAGACGAGCGGGCGGCGCAGAGGCCGTCCCGTCATAGAAAGGAGCACAAGAACCAGACCGGGCGCGCGTGCCTGCCAGTCTGGCATTATGCACAGCTTGTTTCAAGCGAGCAACGCGCACAAGGGTTCGCAACGCGCCATTTTTTCTTGCAGCCCAACATTCGGCGAGCCCGGCGCTGCGGGGCGCGTGGCTGCGGGGCCAGCACGCCACTTCGCTTTTTTCGCTCTGCTCTGCTCGGGCTTGCTACTCGCGTCCTGCGACTCGGCAAGCAACGCGCAGAAGCCTCGGCTCCGCATCGCATCTCAGCAGACCAGTAGCGTTGCCATGGGCGATTCGGCAACCACTGCTCGCGGGGACACAGTCGTCTTCCGGGGCGTGGAAAACCCCTTCTAAGGAAACCCACGAGGATCCGCCTCCCGTCGCCGTCAATGTCGCAGACGACGGCCGCCTGCACATCGGTGGGTTTTTCTTTACCTCTACGACGCCCACGTCACGGACCTCCCGGCTGGCACGTACGAGCTTCGCGTGACGCACGAGGGAGACATCTTTCAAAGTGACAGGAAGGAGCGCGTCCGCGGCCCTGCGGGAGACCGGTTTGATGGCGTGGCCGGGGGGCCGCGGCTGCGGCGAGCGCCGGGCAACGGCGCGGGGGGAACGTGGCAGGCGGGCCGGGCGTGGCACTCGGCATGGCTGGCACTCCCGCTCCCCCGCGCTCCCGCCCCCACTCTGTGGACACTAAGTACGTTTTCGTCACCGGCGGCGTCACCTCGTCGCTGGGCAAGGGCATCTTCTCGGCCTCGCTCGGACGGCTCTTGGAGGCGCGAGGCCTGGCCGTCTCGATCCAGAAGTTTGACCCGTACATCAACGTCGATCCCGGGACGATGAACCCTTACGAGCACGGGGAGGTCTACGTCACCGGCGACGGGGCCGAGACGGACCTGGACCTGGGCCATTACGAGCGCTTTCTGGGCCGCCCCACCAGCCAGGCCAACAACGTCACGACCGGCCGCATCTACTCCGACGTCATTGCCAAGGAACGCGCGGGTGCCTACCTCGGCAAGACCGTGCAGGTCGTTCCCCACATCATCGACGAGATCAAAAGCTGGATGCTGCGGCTCGGCGAGGAGGACGGCTCCGTGGGCGACATCGAGGGGCAGCCGTACCTGGAGGCCATCCGCCAACTGCGCAACGAGGTGGGCCGCACCAACACGCTCGACGTGCACCTCACGCTGGTGCCTTACCTGCGCGCCGCCGACGAACTGAAGACCAAGCCCACGCAGCACTCCGTCAAGACGTTGCTCTCGCACGGCCTCCAGCCAGACCTTCTGGTGGCGCGCTCCGAGTACGCCATCACCGAGGAGGTGCGCAACAAGATTTCCCTTTTCTGCAACGTCGAGCCGCGCGAGGTCGTCCAGATGCTCGACGCCACCTCCATCTACGAGGTGCCGCTACTTTTGCGCGGGGAAGGGCTCGGTGACATCGTCGTCGAAAAACTGTTTTCCGAAGGCGAGCGGGAGCGCTTTCGCGCGGAACCGGACCTGGGCGGCTGGATTGACTTCGTCAAGCGCCTGAAAGCCCCCGAACGCGCCGTGCCCGTCGCGCTGGTGGGCAAGTACGTCGAGCACCAGGACGCCTACAAGTCCATCTCCGAGAGCTTCATCCTGGCCGGTGCGGCGCAGGGCGTGGAGATCGAGGTGGACTACGTCCCGGCCGACGACCTGACGGACGCCAACGTGGCCGAGCGGCTCTCGGGCGCGGCGGGCGTGGTGGTCGCCCCCGGCTTCGGGGACCGCGGCATCGACGGCAAGATCGCCACCGCCCGCTACGCGCGTGAGGAGGACGTGCCGTTTTTCGGGATCTGCCTGGGGATGCAGTGCGCCATCGTCGAGTTTGCGCGCAACGTCTGTGGCTGGGCGGGCGCCCACTCCACCGAGTTCGACGCGGAGGCGGACTACCCGGTCATCGCCTTGATGGAGGAGCAGAAGCAGATCCAGGACAAGGGCGGGACGATGCGCCTGGGCCGCTACGACTGCCGCCTGACCGAGGGCTCGCGCGCGCGCTCCGTTTACGGGACGGAGCAGACCGAGGAGCGCCACCGCCACCGCTACGAGGTCAACAACGTGCTGCGCTACAAGCTGCGTGAGGAGGGGATGCGCTTCACGGGCCTCAACCCCGAGCGCGACCTCGTCGAGATTGCCGAGTTGCCGGAGCAGCGCTGGCACGTGGGTGTGCAGTTTCACCCGGAGTACCGCAGCGTCTGCGGCGACCCGCACCCGCTCTTCGAGGCGTTCGTGGAGACGTGCGCGGCCTATGCCGAGGAGCGGGGCCTGGCCGCCGAGCCACGCCCCCGGCCGCGCAAGCGCGCCGGGCTGAGCGCCCCGGCCGCGGCGGAGGTTTAAGTGTGAGGGCGTGGGAGTGCGGGAGTTTAGGGGTGTGGGGGGCGGGTTGCGCGCCGGTGGACCGGCCAACCTTTAACCTCAAATCTGCAGCCGCAACGCCCCATGCCCTCGCCCGCCGAGACGGCCGACGCCCGCTGGCAGACGCGCCTCCGGCGACGCGACGAGGCGTCGCTACGCCCCCAGCTCGAGCCGTTTCCCCCCGACGAGGAGGCCAGCGTGGAGGCGGCGGGCGCACGCACCGGCCTGCTCTTCGCCTGCGGGGGCGAAGGCGTGGTGCCGGATCTGATGTGCCTCGGCAAGGGCCTGACCGAAGGCACCGGCACGGCCGGCCTCGCCGCGCGCTTCGCGTTGCCGGTGCTCGCCGTCGCGCGCGGGGCGCCGGGCACGCTCGACCACGCGTTCCTCGCTGCCGCCCGCGAGCGCGGCTGGCGCGCCTGCCCGGCCTCGTCATCTGCGGCTGGCGCGACGATACCAAAAGCGTGGCCGGAAAGACCAACCCGGCCATGATGGACCTGACGAAAGGGGTGTGATGAATGAGATGTGCGACGCGCCCGTCCTGGGCCGCGTCCCGCAACGCGACGCGCTCATCAAGCCACGCGCGCCAGCGCCTCGACGTAGCGGCCCGCCACGGCCTCCCAGCCGAAGGTGCGCTCCACGTACGCCGCCGCGCGCTGGCCGGCCGCCTGGGGGTCGCGCGCGCCGTCGTGGTAGCAGCGAACGGCAGCGGCAAACGCCTCGGCGTCGCGGGGCGGAACGAGGTGCCCGTTCTCCCCCTCGGCGATCACGTCGCGGATGCCTTCCAGCCGCGCAGCGACCGTCGGTAGGCCGCTCAGGCCCGCCTCCAGCATGACGACGCCGAAGCCTTCCATGTCGCCTTCGGGGGCGGGCACGTTCGGCATCACGAAGAGGTCGGCGCCGCGATAGAGGCGGTGCAGGTTCTCTTCGGAGACGCGCCCCAGGAACCGCACGCGCCCGGCCACGCCTGCCCGGCGCGCAGCGCACCGGAGGGCCTCAGTGCGCGGCCCGGCGCCGGCGATCCAGTAGCACACGCCCTCCGGCAGGCGCGGCAAGACGTGTTCGGCAAACCAGTCGAAGCCCTTGCGTTCCACATGGCGCCCCACGCTACACAGGAGCGTGGCCGGCTCGGACCGCTCCGCGTCGAACGTGTCGAGCAATTCGCGCCGGGCGGCCGGGGGGTCCGCCGGCGCCGAGAAGCGCGCGGTATCCACGCCGTTGGGAACGACCGTCACGCGCTCAGCGCCGCGCGTGCGGGCCGCCTCGCCGGTCGCGCGGCTGACGGGAAAGACGCGATCCAGCGACGCGAAGACGCGCGGGAGCATCCACTGGTAGGGCGCCACCGCGAGCGTCACGTCGCGCCCGTGGGCGATGGCGCCGGTGGCCACGCCGTTTTCCCGAAAGACGCGGCGCAGCGTCCACGCCAGCGTGGCTGTGACCATTGAGGAGAAGAGCACCGCGTCCACCGCGCGGCGGCGGGCAGCCTGCCAGAGACGCCACGCGGCCCGCGCCAGGAAGGGCCCGGTGCGCCAGTGGGTCCATCGCCACGAGGTGCGCAGAAGCTCGCTGCGCAGTTCGACGGCGGGATGGGCGGCAAGCGCCTCGTGCAGCTCGACGGCCACGCGCTGCATTCCGCCGAGGTTCGCCAGCGGGCGCCCCGGCGGCGGAAACGAGTGCGAGACGAAGAGCAGGCGCACGGGCGGAGGGCGCTTGACGGGTCTTCGAGCGCGATGCAGAGAAAAACGCCCTGCGTCCGGCACAGCAACGCAGCGCGTTGCTACTCACGGCGTGGCCGCGAGCGCCGGCTCGCCGCGAGCCGCCCCGTCGCCAGCGGCCTGCCGGGAGGCGTGCACGCGGTGCGGGTTCAGGATTTCGTCGTAGTAGCCGGCCATGCGCCCGAGAACCGCGGTGGCGTCCAGAAAGGCACGCGCGTTGCCCGAGGGCGCCAGCAGGCCCGTCCGCTCGTCGTCCACGAGCGTGCTCGATCCGGTGGCGTCGGCGCAGATGGTGGGGAGCCCCGAGGCCATCGCTTCGAGGGTCACGTTGCCGAAGGTCTCCGTGTCGCTGGGAAAGAGAAACACGTCACTGGAGGCGTAGGCACGCGCGAGCGCCTCTCCCTCGAGGTGGCCAGTGAAGGTGGCCGTATGCGGCAGGCGCGCTTCCATGTCCGCGCGCGCCGGGCCATCGCCCACCACGAGGCAGCGGCAGGGCACGCCGCGGGCGCGCAGCCCCTCGATGACCTCGGTGAAGACGCCGAGTCCCTTCTCGCGAACGAGGCGGCTCACGAACGAGACGACGACCTCGTCGTCACCGATGCCTTGCGCGCGGCGCCACGCCAGCGAGCGCCGGTCGGGGCGAAAGCGGGTCGTGTCCACGCCACGCTGCCAGAGTCGCAGCCCGCCGGTCACACCGCGGTGGCGCAGCACCTCAGCCATCGAGGGGCTGGGAACGTAGATATGGCGGCACGGGCGGTAAAAACGGCGTAGGTACGCCCACAGCGCTCCCTCCAAGAGCCCGAGACCGTAATACTTGAGATACGAGCTAAAGTGGGTGTGGTAGGAGGCCACCAGCGGCACGCCCCAGCGGCGGGCCCACTTGCGCGCCGAGCGGCCCAGGAGGTCGGGAGTGGCGACGTGGAAAAGGTTCGGGCGAAAAGCCCGGAGTTCCTGCCGCGCCGCGCGCGAGAGGCCCAGCGTTACGCGGTAGTCGGGGCGTCCGGGCGCGCGCATCGAGCGCACCGGCACGAGCGTTCCCGCGTGGTCGACGGGCGGGTCCTCGACGGTGGGGGCGAAGACGCGCACCGCCGCGCCCTGCCGCTCCAGGTGGGCCACCAGCCGGTTAAGCGTCAGCGACACGCCGTCGGCGATGTGGTTGTAGGCGCCGGTAAAGAGGGCCACACGCTTCTGGCGGCGCCCGGCCTGCGGAGGTCGGTTCGCGGGCGGGGAAAGGCCCGCTCGGGACGCTCGTGCCGCCGGGCGCCGTCCGGCCTGATCGTCGGGCGAAGTCATCCCTCCGGTAGATTGTTCGCCGCGTAGCTCCATGAAAGAGCGCACTTCAGTAGCCATCGAAATAAGGCGGAGGCCTCGACCGGACACGCCGCGCCAACGGAGGCCCCCCCCGCGCGTGATTCTTGCTGGCCGGGACGCGCGGGCACAGCGCCGAATTTCACCCGGAGGTCACGTTTCCGCCCGCATGCTCGCTACGGGCTCTTGCTACGGCTGCCCGACATCGCGCTCCCGACATCACGCCGTGGCCGCGGCCGCACCCAGCGGGCGTAGGGCAACGGCCCTCTCCGTAAAGCATTGACGAAGGAAAGCAGAGAGCCAGCCGGGGGTCGCGGGCCCTCCGGCGGGCTCGCCCCGGTCAGATGTCGCCTTCCTGCGGGCGCAGGACGATCTCCTCGACGACCGAGCGCTCCGAGAGTCGCCACGCGCTGAGGAGCGCCTCGGCCACGTCCGCCGGCGGCATGAAGCGCTCGTCGGGCCGGTCGGTGCCCTCCCAGCTGGGCGTGCGCGTGGCCCCCGGCAGGAGCGTAGTGACGCGCACGCCTTCGCGCTTGGTCTCCTCGCGCGCCACACCGGCGAGGTTGGCGAGGCCCGCCTTCGCCGCGCCGTAGGCCGCCCCGCCAGCGTAGGCTACGCGCGCCGCGATGGAGGCAACGTAGAACAGGTGCCCGCGCCCTTGCTCGACCATGCCCGGCAGGAACGCCTTCGTGACGAGGAACGCGCTGGTCAGGTTCACGCTCACCTGGCGGCGAAACTGCTCGGGCGCGACGTTCAGCAGCGCTCCCGGCTCAAACCGGCCCGCGTTGCTGACGACGACCGCAGGCTCGCCGAAGCGCTCGCGGACGGCCTCGGCGGCGTCGAAGACCGCCTCGTCGTCAGTCACGTCGCAGGGCAGCGCGGCGGCCTCGGCCGCGCCGGCGTCGCGGCACGCGGCGGCCACGTGCTCGAGCTTCTCCTCCGAGCGCGCCAGGAGCGCGAGGCGGGCGGCGTTGCTTGCCCCAGCGCACTCGCGGGCGAAGCCTTCGGCAATGGCGCGGCCGATTCCCTGGCTCGCCCCGGTGACGACGACGGTGGGCACGTTTGGGGGCGGGTTGGGTGCAGGAGTGTGAGGGTCGGCAACGCCGGCTTTTCGAGAAGCGCCCCGCGCCGTTACGACGTCAGGTCGGCGAGGCGCGTGGTGAAGCCGTCCAGCACTTGCGAGGCCGCCTCGCCGTCTTTCGGCAACGCGCCCCGGCTCTCGAAGTCGCCCGCCTCGGTGCGCGTGAGCACCTCGACGGTCTCTTCCATCGGGTCGACGATCCAGTACTCGCGCGCGCCGGTCTCGGCATAGACGCGGCGCTTGGCCGTCAGGTCGTAGTAGCCGGTGGAGGGCGAGAGCACTTCCACGACCAGATCGGGCGCGCCCTCGATGCGCTCCTCAACGATACCAGCGCGCTCGTGGGAGATAAAGAGCACGTCCGGCTGGTAGGCGTCCTCGTCGGTCAGGTGCGTGTCCAGCGGGGCGACGAAGACCTCGCCGAGGTCGTGCTCCTCAGCGAAGTCGGCCATGCGCCGAGCGAGCTGGAAGACGATGCGCTGGTGCGTGGGCGTAGGCGACGGCATTTCGATCAGTTGGCCGCTGATAAGCTCATGGTAGGGCGGCCCCTCCGGCAGGGCTTGAAAATCGGCAAGCGTGGCCTTTTCGCGTTCCTTGGTCGCAGGCATGGGCTTCGCAGTTGCGCGTTGGGAACCAGCGAGTGAGGGATGGGGGATCAGGGATTGTTGGGCCGGAGCGCCGGAATCGAAAATCGAAGGTCAGTCCGTCGCGTGGTCAGTCCGTCGCGTTGATGAGGCGCATGAACTCCGCGCGCGTGGTCGTGTCCATCAGCTGGCCGCCCATGGCACTGGTAGTGGTCACGGAGTTCTGCTTCTCGGCCCCGCGCATCATCATGCACAGGTGCTGCGCCTCGATGACCACGCCGACGCCCTGCGGATCGAGCACCTCATCGAGGCAGTCGCGGATCTGGATCGTCAGGCGCTCCTGCACCTGCAGCCGGCGGGCGAACACGTCCACCACGCGCGGGATCTTCGAGAGGCCCACGATGCGCCCGTCGGGGATGTAGGCCACGTGCGCCTTCCCGAAGAACGGGATCATGTGGTGCTCGCAGAGCGAGAAGACCTCGATGTCCTTCACCAAGATCATCTCGGGATATTCCTCCTCGAAGATCGCCGCTTCGAGGATGGCCGCGGGGTCTTTGGCGTAGCCGTGGGTGAGAAACTGCCAGGACTTGGCCACGCGCTCAGGCGTCTTCTGGAGCCCCGAGCGCTCGGGGTCTTCGTTCAGGAGCCGGAGGGTGCCTTCCACGTGGTCGGCGAGGCCCTCGGTCGTGGCGCGGTCGTAGATGTCGCGCCGCCGGTAGAGCGGCGACTCCTCCGGGTCGGGCACCGCGCCATTGGTCCCGTCAATGGAAAGGTCGTCGGAAAGCTCTTTGGTAGACATTGCGCGTTGCGATTGAAAGCTGAAAGTGGCACGTTGAACGGTTCTCGCCCAGCAGCCCCGTTGCTCGAAGCGCTCTCGCCCCCCTTACTCATTCGCCGTAGTAGTCCACGAAGTTGCGCTCCGTCTCGTAGAGGCGCACGCGGTGCAGCTGCGCCTCCCCGGGCACGTGGCCGTCGAGCTGGTCCCAGATCGCCATCGCAAAGTTTTCGGTAGAGGGCAGCACCCCGTCCATGAAGCCGACGGTTTCGTTGAGGTTCTGGTGGTCCACTTTTTCGAGGACGCGCTCCTGGATCACGCCCTTCAGGTCCCCGAGGTCCACGACGTAGCCACGCTCCGCGCTGGGCGCCCCGGCGACGGTGACTTCGAGGTGGTAGTTGTGACCGTGGAAGTGCGGGCTGTTGCACTTGCCAAAGGCCTCCCGATTCCACTCGTCGGACTTCGCGGGGTTGTGCAGGCGGTGAGCCGCATTGAAGTGCGCCTTGCGCGTGGCGTAGACCGTGGGCATGGCGATTTTCGATTGGTGATTTTCGACTGTAGATTGGCACGCAAACCGTCTGGCAGATGCTTCGATAGCACGAAAACAGCGGCCGAATGGTCCCTTTTCCGGGCGCTGTCCAGGCGCGATGGGCACGCGTGGCAACGTGGCAACGCCCACCGAGAGAAAACCCGAAACCCTCGCCCTTTAACAAAAAAACGTGCAAGCCGCATGGCCGACGAGAAGACGCTCTTTCAGAGAATCATCGACGAGGAAATCCCGGCCGACATCGTCCACGAGGACGAGCGGTGCGTGGCCTTCCGCGACAACAACCCGCAGGCGCCGGTGCACCTGCTGGTCGTCCCGCGCGAGCCGATCCCCAGCCTCGAGGCGGTGAGCGAAGACGACGCGCCGCTGGTGGGGCACCTCTTCGTCGTCGCGCGCCGGCTGGCCGAGCAGGAAGGCATCGCGGAAGACGGCTACCGCACGGTCTTCAACTGCGGGGGCGCCGCCGGACAGACCGTCGACCACCTGCACCTGCATCTGCTGGGCGGGCGCACTATGAGCTGGCCGCCGGGATGAGACCTCGATTTTGAAGGGCGGACTCAGAGTTCTGGACCGGGGGCCAGCCGCAACGCAATCCCCAACCCAAAACCCAAAATCCAAGGTGAAAACGCTTGGCGTCACCGGCGGGATCGGGAGTGGGAAGACGACCGCCTGCGAGGTCTTTGAGGCGCTGGGGGCGGAGGTCTTCTACGCCGATGACGAGGCCAAGCGCCTGATGGCCGAACACGCGGGGTTGCGCGCGGAGATCGCTGAGGCCTTCGGTGAGGCCAGTTACCGCGCTGACGGCACGCTGAACCGCGACTACCTGGCCCGCGAGGTCTTCGCCGACCCTGCGAAGATCGAGCAGGTTAATGCGCTGGTGCACCCGCGCGTTCACGAAGCGTTCGGCGAGCGCGCGGCGGAGGCGCGGCAGGCCGGGCGCGCGTTGCTCGTCTACGAGGCAGCGCTGATCTACGAGTCCGGCGGCGCGGCGCGCCTCGATGCCGTGGCCGTCGTCCACGCGCCGGAGGCCGAGCGCATCCGCCGCGTGAGGGAGCGCGACGAGGCCACCGAGGCGGAGGTCCGCGCGCGCATGGCGCACCAGCTCGACGCGGCCGAGAAGCGCCGTCGCGCGGACTACGTGATCGAGAACGACGGTACGGAGGCCGACCTGCGCGCCGAGGTGGAGCACGTCTTCGAGACGGCGGTGCGCACCGGTGGCACGTAGCGGCGACGGGCAGCAGCGCGCCGCCCCCCGCCTTGCGTTTCCTTTTCCGTCGCTTTTTACATTTGGGCCAGTGCTTCTCTTTTCTCTTCCGAGCGCTCTGTTCGTTCACCTGAAGATGATGCCATGCAACGCCTCATCTCGGTTTCTCCGCTTCTCTCGCTGAGTCTCGTTGCCCTGGCAGGCGTGCTGCTGGCCGGGTGCACCACCAGCCGCGTGCCGGCCACCGCCCGCTACAAGCCGGCCCAGAATGAGACGATGTACCAAGCGCGCCGCATCAGCCTCGGCACGATTTTTCCGACCGGCGGGATGAGCCGCGACCTCACGGTGAGCATGAGCAGCTGAGCCACGTGCGATGGAGAAGACTGCCGCCCGCAGCGCGCGTGGTTCTCGTTCAACATCCGCGGCGTGGCAGGACGCACGAACGTCCTGTCTAACCGGGACGTGCAGATGCGCACGGGCCAGAACCTGCACGAGTGGCCGGAGAGTCGCGACCGCATCCAGAGCGAGATGAAAGCCTCTGGGGCCGGCAGCGAGCTGACGCGCATCCGGATGAGCATGAGCACGCTCCGCGACGTCGCCCAGTCGAAAGGGACGGTGCGCGGGAAAATCGGCGAGGAGGAGTTTTCGCTCTCGTACTCCGCCCGCGCCCCGTTGCGCGCCCTCCTGAACAAAATTGACAGCAACGCCTCGCAGCAGGCGCCTGCTTCCTGAGCGTCGCTTTTGCCTTCACACCAAGCGCAGAAACCCCCGCTTCGCGCCGCCAGTTGCAAGGAGCGTACGGTGTTTTTTGCCAAGCGAAGGCACGCCATGCGTGACGTCATCATCGTGGGAGCCGGGCCGGTGGGACTGGCCTGCGCCATCGAAGCGAAGCAACGCGACCTCGACGCGCTGGTCGTCGAAAAGGGAGCGGTCGTGAACTCGCTCATCGGCTACCCGACGGGGCTGGAGTTTTTCTCCACGCCTGAGCTGCTGGAGATCGGTGGGCACCCGTTTCCCACGCAACGCTACAAGCCGGTGCGCGAGGAGGCGCTCGACTACTACCGTAGCGTGGCGCGCGCCGAGGACCTCGACCTCGCGCTCTACGAGTCCGCCGAGCGCCTGGACGGGCAGGACGGGGCCTTCCAGCTCGTCACCGAGAAATCTGTGCGCGAGGCGCGCAAGGTGGTGCTGGCGACTGGCTTTTTCGACGTGCCCAACCCGCTGGGCGCCGAGGGCGAGGACCTCGGCAAGGTGACGCACTACTTCAAGGAGCCGTACCCGTACGCCGGCCAGAAGGTGCTGGTCGTAGGCGGGGCCAACTCCGCCGCGAAGGCGGCGCTGGCCTGCTACCGCCACGACGCGGAAGTCACGATGGTCGTCCTCGAAGACGACTTCGACGACGGGCTGAAGTACTGGATTCGCCCCGACGTGGAGAACCGCATCGAGGAGGGCGCCATCGCCGCGCACTTCTCGACGGGTGTGGAGCGCGTGACCGACGACCGCGTCGTGCTCAGCGGGCCGGAGGGGCGCTTCGAGATCGAGAACGATTTTGTGCTGGCGATGACCGGCTACCGGCCCGACTACGATCTCTTCGACGCCTTCGGCATCGCGGTGGAGGACGACGCGACGCGCACCCCCACTCACGACCCCGACACCTTCGAGACGAACCGGGCGGGGCTCTACCTGGCCGGCACGGTCGCCGGCGGGCTCGACACGAGTCGCTGGTTCATCGAAAATGGGCGCGAGCACGCGCGGCGCGTCATGCAGGACGTCGCGCCGAAGCTCGGGCGACGCGCGCCGGTGGCGGCGGGGTGAGCGGGAGCGTGCCGCCAACGGCAGGTTCGCAGCCCGCTCCCGCGGGGCAACGGCGTTGCAATTGCCGCCGAGGCAGCGTCACGCCGGGCTTAGTGCTGGGGGACCTGCGGTGAGGCGTTGCTACACCACCTCCACCGCGCGCACGCCCTGCACGCCTTCGGTCGCGGCAACGCGCTCGCGCACCGCTTGGGTGATCGCCTCATCGGTGTTGATGGCCGTGAGGGCGGGCCCCCCGGCGCCGTCGGCCGGGCGGCTGAGGGCGAGCGTAGCGATGTTGACGTTTGCGTCAGCGAGGATCCGACCCACGGCCGCGAGCATGCCAGGGCGGTCTTCGTTTTCGTAAAAGAGGAGCGCCCCCTCGGGGCGCAGCTCCAGGTCGTGCGTGCCTACGCGCACCAGGCGCGGGTCGCTCTCGTCGAAGAGGGTGCCGGCCACGCTGCGCATCTCGCCCTCGCCGTCGTCTTTCTCGAAGGTGGCCTCCACTTCCAGCAGCCGCGTGAAGCTGCCGGGGGCGTCCGGGTCGCGCTCCCCTTTTACGCGCAGGTCGCGCTCCCGGGCCAGGGTGGGTGCGTTGACGAGGTTGACGGGCCCGTCGAGGCCCTGGTGCGCCAGCACGCCCCGCAGGGCGGCCACGCGCAGGACTTCCGCGTACTCCGGCGGCACCTCGCCGTGGCAGCCCATGGTGAGCCCGCGCAGGCGCCCGGCGCTGAGCTGGGAGACGATCTGGCCCAGCACGTCGGCGAGGCGCAGGTAGGGGCGCGCCTCCGGCTGCGCAGCCATGCGCAGGCCCATCCCGTTGACCGGCGAGCTGACCGCCTCTCCTTTCAGCACGGCGATCACCTGGCGCGCGGTGCGGCGGGCCACCTTCTCCTGCGCCTCGCCGGTGGAGGCGGCGATGTGCGGCGTGGCTACAACCTTCGGGTGCTCGATGACCTCGCGCGCCGCGCCGGAGGGCGGCTCCTCGGGATACACGTCCACCGCCGCGCCGCCGAGGTGGCCGCTTTCGAGCGCGCCCAGAAGCGCCGCCTCGTCCACGATCCCGCCACGCGCGCAGTTTACCACGAACGCGCCCTCCCGGCAGGTCGCCAGCTCTTCCTCACCCACCAGCCCGCGCGTTTCTTCGTTCTTGGGGGTGTGGACGGTCACGAAGTCGCTGCGCTCCAGGAGCTCCTCTTTGGTCACGAACGTCGGCGGGAGCCGCTCCATCGCCTCGTCGCTGAGGTACGGGTCGTAGCCTAGGACCTCCATCTCGAAGCCCTCCAAGCGCGCGGCCACGCGCCGCCCGATCTTGCCGACCCCGATGACGCCGAGCGTCTTCTCGAACAACTCGGTGCCGGCGAACTTCTTGCGCTCCCACGCCCCTTCGCGCAGCGAGCGCGCCGCCGCGGGCACTTGCCGCGCCGTGGCCAGCATCAGCGCGCAGGTGTGCTCCGCCGCCGAGAGAGTGTTGCCGCGCGGGGCGTTGCAGACGAGAATGCCGCGCCGCGTGGCCGCCTCCAAGTCAATGTTGTCTACGCCCACCCCCGCGCGCCCGATGACTTGGAGGTGCTCGGCCGCCTCCAGCAGCTCGGCGGTGATGTCGGTGCCGCTGCGCGTGATCCAGCCGTGCGCCTCACGGGCCAGCGCTTCCAGCTCGTCGGGCGAGGCGTCGGTGTGGACGCGCGGCTCGTGGCCCGCCTCCTCTAAGAGCCGGTGGCACACCGGGTCGAGCTTGTCGGTGATGAGAACGACCACTGCGATTGGGGGGGTTGGAGTAGGGACTTGGGATTGGTTTCCTAAAGAAACGGGTGGCCCATTGCTACGCAGGGCCTCGGGCATGAAGAGGAGGCCAATACGCCGGACGCGGGGCGCTCGGCGTTCTCCGTAGCGCCGGCGTCGCCTCTCGGGGCGAACGCCCTGCGCCCACCGCCTCGCGCTCAGCGCACCGTCTCGTCAAGCCAGGCGCGCACCTCGGTGAGGCCTTCGCCCTCTTCGGCGGACGTCAGCACCACCGGGGCTTCGAGCTGGGCCTCCAGAAGCGCCTCCCTCGTGCGGCGCGGCGCCTGCGCGTGCTCGCTCTGGTCCAGCTTGTCGGCCTTCGTGAGCACCGCCAGGTACGGCACGCGCTGCCCGCCGAGGAAGTGGAAAACGTCGCGGTCGGCGGGCTGCGGCTCGTGGCGGCTGTCCATCAGGTGCAGCACCAGCCGCAGCGGCGCGCGGCTCGCCAGGTAGCGCGCAAGCAAGCGCTGCCAACGCTCGCGCTCTTCGTTCGACGCCTTCGCGTAGCCGAGGCCCGGCGCGTCCACGAGCAGGAACGGGCCGCCGCGCCTCCGCTCGACGCGAAAGACGTTGAGCGTGCGCGTGCGGCCCGGCGTGCCGCTGGTGTAGGCGAGGCCCTCTTGCCCCACCAGCGCGTTCACGAGCGTGCTCTTGCCCACGTTCGAGCGCCCCACCAGGACCGCCTCGGGCAGCCCTTCGCCCGGCAATGCGCCCAGGTCGGCCACGCTGGTGACGAAGGCGGCGTCGGTGATCTTCATTGCGGATTTTGGATTGTCTACTTTGCGGACGCCGGAAAGTCGCGGACGTCGGAAATCCAAAATCCAAGGTCGCACATCCAAAATCGCTGCGCCGGCGTTCGAGCCGCGCAGCACGCATCACCCGCTACGCAACGGCGGCGGTCCCGAGTTTCCCCTGCACCGTCTCCCCGATGAGCGCGGGATTCTTGACGACCGTAGCGCCGGCGTCTTCGAGCGCGTCGAACTTGCCCTCGGCGGTGCCCTGGCCGCCGCTCACGATGGCGCCGGCGTGGCCCATGCGCCGCCCCGGCGGGGCCGTGCGCCCGGCGATGAACGCGAAGACGGGCTTGCTCATGTGCGCCTCGATGTACTCGGCGGCCTCCTCTTCGGCCGAGCCGCCGATCTCCCCGATCAAGACGACCGCTTCGGTCTGGTCGTCATTCTCGAAGAGCTCCAAGGCGTCGATGAAGCGCGTGCCGACCACCGGGTCCCCGCCGATGCCGACGGCCGTGCTCTGGCCAAGCCCCTGGCGCGTGAGCTGGTCGACGGTCTCGTAGGTCAGCGTCCCGCTGCGCGAGACAACGCCGACGGGGCCTTCCTCGAAGATCTTGGCCGGCATGATCCCGACTTTCGCCTGGCCGGGCGTGATGACGCCGGGGCAGTTCGGCCCGATCAGCCGCACGCCCTGCTGCCGGGCGTAGTGGTAGGTCGGCACCATGTCGCGGATGGGGATCCCCTCGGTGATGCAGATAACGACCTCCACGCCCGCGGCGGCGGCCTCCTGCGCCGCGTCAGCGGCGAAGGGCGGCGGGACGAAGATGATCGACGTGTTGGCCCCTTCCTGCTCGACGGCCTCGGCCACGGTGTCGAAGATGGGGCAGCCGAGGTGCTCGTCCCCGCCCTTGCCGGGGGTGACGCCGGCCACGATGTTCGTGCCGTAGTCCATCATCTGCTTGGCGTGGAAGCCGCCTTCCGAGCCGGTCAGGCCCTGCACGACGACGCGGGTGTCCTGGTCTACGAGAATGCTCATGCGTTGGGGTTCGGGTTTCGAGGTTGTCCGAAACGGCGCGCTTACTCACCTGCCAGCTCACCTCCTTCTCTCCTTCGACTTTGCAGTCGTTCCATCGCCTCGCCGACCTGTAAGAGCAACGCCTCGTCGAAGGCGCGGCCCACGAGCTGCGCGCCCACCGGCAGGGACGGCTCCGCGGAGGCGTGGCCCGCCGGCACGGTCAGCGCCGGGAGGCCTGCGAGGCTCGGCCCCACGGTAAAGAGATCACTGCGGTACATGCGAATCGGGTCGCTCGTGCGGCTGCCCTTGCGGAAGGCCGGCGTCGGCGTGGCCGGGGTCAGCAGCACGTCCACGCTTCCCTGTGCGTTGCCGCCGGGGCGGTCGAAAGCACGGTCGTAGTCGTGCTTGACGAGGGTGCGCACCTTGCGCGCCTGCTCGTAGTAGCGAGGGCGCTCGTTGGCGGAGAGCACGTGCGTGCCCATCAGGATGCGGCGTTGCACCTCTTCGCCGAAGCCCTCCGACCGCGAGCGCGCGACGGCCCGCTCTAGCGCGGACTCGTCGGCGCTGTCGTCTTCGGCGTGGCCGTTCTGGGCGGCGGCGCGGTGGCCGTAGCGCATCCCGTCGTAGCGCGCGAGGTTCGAGGACGCCTCGGCGGTGGAAAGGACGTAGTAGGCCGCTAGCCCGTGGGGCGCGTGCGGGAGCGAGACGTCTACGATCTCGGCGCCCGCGTCGGCAAGCGCGTCGGCCTGCGCCTCGATTCGCGCGCGCACATCATCGCCCAGCGCGCGAGCGAAGGGGTTTTCGTCGAAATGCTCCTCGGCCATGCCCACCCGGAGGCCGTCGAGCGCCTTCTCGGGGGCGCGGCCCAGCGCGTCGGTGTAGTCGGGCACCGCGGCCGGGGCGCTGGTGGCGTCACGCGCGTCGGGACCGGCGATCACGTTCATCAGGCGCGCGGCGTCCTCGACCGTGCGCGCCAGCGGGCCGATGCAATCAAGCGACGAGGCGTGGGCGACGAGGCCGTGGCGCGGGACGCGCCCGTAGGTGGGCCGGAGCCCCACGAGCCCGCAGAAGGCCGCCGGCTGGCGCAGCGACCCGCCCGTGTCGCTGCCGAGGGCCGCGTGGCAGAGGCCCGCCGCGACCGCCGCCGCCGCGCCGCCGCTCGAGCCGCCCGGCACATGGTCGTCGCTCTCGGGGTGGGCCGCCGGGCCAAAGCAAGACGTCTCGGTGGAGGACCCCATCGCAAACTCGTCGCAGTTGGCCCGCCCCAGCAAGAGCGCCCCGGCCTCCCGCAGCCGCTCGACCACGGCCGCGTCGTAGACGGCGGTGAAGCCCTCGAGCATCTGCGAGGCGCACGCCAGCCGCCGGCCCCGCACCGAGATCACGTCTTTGACCGCCAGCACGAGCCCCGCCAGCGGCCCGGCCCGGCCCTGCTCACGTTGCCCGTCGAGGGAGCGCGCGTGGCGGAGGGCGCCCTCGCGGTCTACGTCCACGAGCGCGTTCAGCGACTCGTTTTCGGCGTCGATCCGGTCCAGGAAGGCCGACGTGAGGGCCTCGCAAGTCGTCTCGCCGTCCCGGAGGAGGGCGTGGCGCGCCTCCGCAAGCGTCGTCGGCGGGGAAGCGTCCGAGTCGCCCATGCGCGGGAAGAAGGAACGAAGGCGGCTGAGCATAGCGAAGCCGGCGGAAGAAGGAGACCCCCGGCAGACGCAGGTGAACGTAGCGCTCCGGCACGCGGCGCACAAGCGGCACCATGTTAATTCCTGGCAGAACGGCCCGCCCGTTCAGGAAAACACGAGGTAAGCCGCCAGCGCGCAAATGCTGCCCGCGCACCCTCGCGTCACGTAGTGCGGCCACGCGCCCGGTGCGGTCGTGCGATCCGGCCCGCAGGCAGGATGGAGGAAGCCTGTAGCCGCAAGCGCCTGCATCATGGCCATAAACGCGCTACGTGGCCCAGCGCTCGCTTTTCGATGAGAAGCGAAGGGCCCGGCACGCCACGGTCGGCAGGCCGGCCATGCCGCCGGCCGCGGGAAAAGCCACCCGCTACTGCTGCTGCTGCTCGCTTTTTTCCTCGCCGGGGTTGGCCGCATTGTCGGGAGCGGGTGGGCCGGGAGGCTGCTGCGGCTGCTGGCGCGGCTGCGGGTTGCCCTGGCGCGGCGGCCGCGCCGTCGGGCGGCCTTGCTGGCGCTGGTCTTCGTTTTGAAGCTCGCGCTGAATGTCGCTCGTAGCGCTCTTGAACTCGCGGATGCCTTTGCCGACGCCCCGCGCGATCTCGGGGATGCGCTTCGCGCCGAAAACCAACAGCACGACCAGGAAGATCAGGCTGATTTCTAAGATACCGAACGAACCCATGGGGCGCACCTCTCGGAGCAGAGCGAAGGAAGACGGCCTGCCAGCATAGGCAGGAGGGAGATAGCCTTCTGCGGAACGGCAGGCTGGAGCAGCGGTTCCTCGCGCCACTCCGAAACCGCGCCGCGCGCCCTGCGGTACGCCTGTCCGCCTGTTTTCATCCGGCCCCCTCTTGTCTCCGTGTCCCCTTCCGACGCTCCCCCCGAAGCCTCCAACAGCAACGTCTCCGCCGGCGCCCCCTCCGGCAACGCCGCGCTCACCCGCGGGGCGCTCGAAGACTGGCCGAAAGCCGAGCTGCACTGCCACCTCGACGGCTCGCTGCGCCTGGAGACCGTCCTCGAGCTGGCCGAGGAGCAGGACAAAGTCCCCCTCCTCCCCGCCGAGACGCTCGACGGGCTGCGCGAAATCCTGCGCGACATCGACGACTCCGAAACGCTCGAAGCCTACCTGGCATGGTTCCGCTACACGCTCCCGCTCCTCCAGGACGAAGGCTCGTTGCGCCGCGCTGCCCGTGAGCTTGCCGAAGACAACGTCGCCGAGAACGTGCGCTACCTGGAGGTGCGCTTCGCCCCCATCCTGCACACCGAGGAGGACCTCTCCGTCTGCGGACTGCGCGACCGCTACGAGAGCGCCTCGCTGCAGCAGGCGGAGCTGGCGGCGCGGTACCGCGATCGCGGCGTCGTGGCCTTCGACATCGCTGGCGGGGAGGCTGGCAACCCGCCAAAGCACCACCGCACGGCCTGCTACCACGCGCGCAACAACCTGCTGGACCTCACCATCCACGCCGGCGAGTCGTGGGGCCCCGACTCGATCCACCAGGCGCTCTTTTACTGCGGGGCCGGGCGCATCGGGCACGGCACCTCCCTCTACAACGACCCCGACCTCATGCAGTACGTGGCTGACCACCAGATTGCCCTGGAGGTCTGCCCGACCTCCAACGTGCAAACGCACGTCGTGCCGAGCCTCGAGGCACATCCCATCACCCGCTACGTCGAGGCCGACGTGCCGGTGACCATCAACACCGACAACCGCCTCTTCAGCCGCACGAGCGTGACCACGGAGCTCTGGCGCGTGCACCAGCACTGCGACCTCGGCCGTGCGGACCTGCGTGAGATTGTGCTCAACGGCTTCCGCCACGCCTTCCTGCCGTGGGACCAGAAGCAGGCGCTCCTGCGCAAGGTGACGGAGCACTTCCCCGTCGCCGCCAGCGAGGAAACGCCGGTTTGGTGAACGGTCTGCGACCGCAGGCGCGCTGCCCCCCGAGGGCACTTCTTCCCGTCGGTCGGGGCGCTGATTGGTCAGGGCGCTGGGCGAAAACGATTCACCACCTACCATCCACCGCCCGCACTTTGAATAAGACGGTTCAGACGGCGCCCTACCTCTCCGGCACCGTTGCGTTGCCCGCTGACAAGTCCATCTCGCACCGAGCGGCGCTCCTTTCGGCATTGGCGGAGGGACCTTCCCAGATCGCCGGCTTCCCCGAGGCGGCCGACCCGCAGTCCACGCTCGCGTGCTTGCGGCAACTGGGCGTGCCGATGGAGCGTGAAGACGGCGGCCCGCTGCGCATTGAAGGGCGTGGCCTTGGCGGACTTCAGGCGCCGTCCGAGCCGCTGGACTGCGGCAACTCCGGCACCACGATGCGGCTCCTGGCGGGCATCCTGGCCGGGCAGCCCTTCGAGAGCACCCTCACCGGCGATGCCTCCCTGCGCGCCCGCCCGATGGAGCGCATCGCCGCTCCGCTCCGCCAGATGGGCGCCGAGGTCACGCTCACCGACGGCGGCGCGCCCCTCCGCATCAGCGGGACCGACGCGATGGGGCACCGCCTGCGCGGCATGGAGTACGAGTTGCCCGTGGCCAGCGCGCAGGTCAAGTCGTGCGTACTGCTGGCGGGGCTCTTTGCCGAGGGCGAGACGACGGTCGTCGAGCCGGTGCCCGCGCGCGACCACACCGAGCGGATGCTGGACCTGCCCGTAGCCGAGCAGGGCGGCACGCGCCGCATCACGGCCCGCGGCGGCCACGCGCCCGCGGCGCGCCGCTGGTCGGTGCCGGGAGACTTCTCGGCCGCGGCGTTCTTTCTGGCCGCCGCCTCCATCGCGCCGGGGGGCACACTCCGCCCGTCCGGCCAGGGCCTGCGCCTGCCGGGCGCGGGCATGAACCCGTCGCGCAACGCCTTCCTGGACGTCCTTCGCACGATGGGCGCGGACCTTTCCGTAGAAAACGAGCGCACCGAGGGCAGCGAGCCGCGCGCGGACCTCACGGCGCGCCCGGCCCCGCTTCGAGCCACGCGCGTGGCCGGGCGGCAGATCCCCAACCTCATCGATGAGATTCCCATCCTCGCCGTGGCCGGCGCCTGCGCGGAGGGGCGCACCGTCGTCCGCGACGCCGCCGAGCTTCGCGTGAAGGAGACCGACCGCATCGCCGCGATGGCCGAAGGGCTGCGCGCCCTGGGGGCGGAGGTCGAAACGTTCGACGACGGGATGGCCGTCGAGGGCCCGGCCCCGCTGGCGGGCGCCGCCGTCGATTCGCGGGGCGACCACCGCGTGGCGATGGCGCTGGCGGTGGCCGGCCTCGCCGCTGCGGGGGAGACGCGCGTGGCCAGCGCCGAGGCGGCGCAGGTGTCATTCCCCGGCTTCTGGGACGAGCTGGAGCGCGTGGCTGGGCTGGGGGGTGAGTAGGGGCTCACTCGTGTACGATCAGCGCCGCGCGGCTCAGTTCCAAGTAATCGTGCGTAGCGGAGCGCCTCTACGACCGCGGGGAGCTGCGCGTCTACGAGAAACCTCATGCGCCGGCTGGGTCCATGCGCTTTACGCGGCTGAGGCGCGCCCCGAAGGCCAGCGCCGCCAGCAGGTCTTCGCGCTCCAGGTCCTCGTAGTCGGCAAGGATCTCGTCAATCGTCATGCCGGCACTCATCAGGTCGAGCAGCATCTCGACGGGGTAGCGCAACCCGCGAATGCACGGCTTGCCGTGGCACACGTCAGGATCCATCGTGATGCGCTCGGGCTGAGGTTCCATAGCAACGATTCGCATTGTTGGGTCTCGCTTGCGCTTCCCACGCCTCGTTGCCCCGGCCGGTTTTCACCCGGCAACGCGATAGGCGAGCGCGAGCCGCCTTTCCACTCCCCACTCACTGTTCACGACTCCCCTCCTCAGCACGTGGAGTGAAAGAGCCCCCCGACGGCGCGCCCCTCGCCGGCCAGTTCGTTGTAGCGTTCCACAGCGCGCTCGGTCTGGAGCACCTCGGCCCGGGCACCCGCCTCCTCGATAGCCGCGCGCGTCTCGTCGGGCACGCCGAGACGCTCGTTGATGCCCGTGGAGCAGACGACCACCTCCGCGCCCCGCTCCAGCAGCTCCTCGGCGTCGGCGAACTGGATGCCAGGGGTGTGGCTCGTGCCCGTCTCGCCCCAGTCCCAGGCGCGCGCTCCGCCGGGGAAGCACTTGGCGTCCTTGAAGCGCTCGCCGCCGACTTCGAGGCGGCCCCATGAGAGATGCTCGATCTTCGGAGAGGACATTTTGGGGGCGGGGTTTGGGAGAGTGGAGGTACGGGGGTTCTTAGCAACGCGTCCGACTTTCGAAAACGATCCACGAACCAGCGAGCGCACGCGGGCGAGCGATCTGCCTGCGACTGACGCATCCTCAGTACATCGCCTCGGCGCGCACGTCCTCCTGCTCGGCGTGCTCTTCGAGGTAGCGCACCATCTGCGGGGCGTACTCCACCAGGCGCGGGCAGCGGATGCCCTCCTCGGCGAGGGCCGCTTCGGCGCGGCGGCGGTCGTAGTAGGCGGGAAAGTCGAAGTAGTCCACGAGCTGCGGCGTGAGGCCCAGCAGCCGGCCCACCGGCGTCTGCGTCAGCACGCGCGCCACGGCCGGGGGCACGGGCACGAAGACCGCACGCTTGCCCAGAAGCCGCAGGAAGACCGCGATCATCTCGCGAGCCGTCAGCGGGTCGGGGGCGGTGAGGTGGAAGGTCTGGCCGGCGCGCACCGGCTCGGTGAGGGCGGCCATCGCCTCGGTCACGAAGTCCACCGGCACCACGCTGACGGGCTTGTCGCCAGCGCCGATCCGGGTCATCAGCGTGACGGACGGCAGGCGGCGCAGCACCTTTAGCAGAAAATACGGGCCGTCGAACTTCTCGGTCGCGCCGGTCTGGGAGTCGCCGACCACGATGCCCGGGCGGTAAATGACCGTCGGAATCCGGCCACGCCGCTCCTGCACGAGCACCTCCGCCTCGTACTTGGTCCGTTCGTAGTGGTTTTTGAAACCCGCCTCGTGGCGCAGCTCGTCCTCGCGGATGAGGCCGGTGCGCCGCCCGCTGACGTACGCGGTGCTCACGTAGGCGAACACCGCCAGCCGCTCGCACGCTTCGAGGAAGTCGAGGACGTGCCGCGTGCCCTCCACATTGACCGCGTGGCCGACCTCCTTGGGGATCGCCAGGTCGTAGACGGCGGCGAGGTGGTAGGCGCGCGTGACAAGGCCCGCCAGCCGCTCGCGGTCGGCCTCCGCCAGTCCCAGGCCGGGCCCGGCGGTGATGTCGCCCTCGAAGAGCTCGGCGCGCCCCGCCAGGCCCAGACGGAGCAGCGCGCGCTCGGCCTTTTCGCGGAACTTCGGCTGGACGAGCAACGCGAAGCGCCCGCCGGGGTGCTTGCGCCCGAGGCGCCGAAGCAGGCGCGTACCCAGAAAGCCTGGAGCGCCGGTAAGGAAGATCATAACCAAGAGGTCGGTGGGGACATGCCAGGCTGTTGAAGAGGCGAGCGCTGCACAGGTTGCCCTGCCGAGACAGCCACACGCAGCACGCGCGGCGTGTTAAGACATCGTGATTAACGCCGGGCGGGTACATCTTTTTCTCCCACCTGTTTCAGATACTGCCGGCTGCATCTTCCCTATCCTCCTCTACTTCTTGACCATGCTACGCAAAACGACTGCTTTCCTCGCGCTTCTGCTTCTCTTCGCCCTCCCGGCCTCCGCGCAACTTCCCGGTCTCACCGGCGTCGGCGTCAAAGGGGGCGCGGACTTCGCCACGCTCCGCGCCGACGCAGACGTCGAGTACGGGTATCACACCGACTTCGTCATCGGCCTCTACGGCCAGGTTCCCCTTGCCAACCAGTACCTGACGCTCCAGCCCGAGTGCTCTAAGCGCGCAAGGGCGCCAGCATCGAAACTGGATCCGACGATGTGGACGCCAACTTCAACATCGACTACATCGAGATCCCTGTCGTCTTCAAGGCCAACCTGCCGCTGGAAGGACAACTCATTCCCAACCTCTACGCCGGGCCGTACGTGGGCTTTGCCGTGAACCGAGAGCGTGAGGCCAGTGATGATGGCGGCACGCAGGACCGGTCGGACGAGTACTCCTCGACGGACTACGGTCTCGCCCTCGGCGCCTCGTTCGACACCTCCTTCGCCGGCTACGGCTTTACCGTCGGTGGACGCTACGATCTGGGGCTGGCGAACATTAACGACACCGACTCGGATGACGATCTCAGCACCGGCACGTTCATGGTTACGCTCGGCTTCGCGCTTTGAGGCGTCGCGCCAGGGCCCGTGGCCGCGGGCACGAGCCTGCACGCGGGCGACACCTGACGAAGGGCCACGAGGCAGGAGGCCGCTTCGGTCTCCTGCCTCGTTCTTTAGCCGCGAACTTGAAGGACGCGCGAAGCAACGCAGGCACAACACGCCTCGTGCCCGGTTAAGACGGCCCGACTGTCTCCTCTCTCGCTCGGGCTTATGCCGCCAGACGTCCCCTCCGATTCCCGTGACCCGGACGCCTCGGCGGCGGCCCGCGGTGACGGAGCGGCTTCGGGCGCCCGCCCGGTCGATCCCGGCGCCGCCACGCCCTCCGGCGACGGGGCCGCCAGCAGCACGCGTGGCCAGCCCCGCCCCGACACGAGCGCCTTCGCCCCGCCTGGCCCCGGGAGCGAAACCGAGCAGGGCAACGCGCCCCTCGACGACGGCCTCGAAGCGGTCGAGCCGGGCCGTGACTTCGAAGGGCCCCGCCAGGAGCAGACGGGCTTCGACCCGCTCGCGCCGTATCGGGGCGCGTTTAAGCGTTTCTTTACCGTCTACCGCCACGTGCTGGGCCTTCTGCTGGGCGGCGTGCTCGCCTACGTGCGCGCGCTGCCGCCCGGGGAGCAGGGCGGCTTCAACCACCTGCCCGCTCGCTTTGCCGCCTTCTGCGCGCGGCCCGTCGTGAAAAGCGACCTGCGCGACCTGCCTTTCGCCAAGCAGCTGCGGCGTCGGTTGGAGATCCTGGGGCCGACGTTTATCAAGCTGGGGCAGATCATGGCGCTGCGCGAGGACCTGTTGCCCGCCCCGATCACCGGGGAGCTTTCGAGCCTGCTCGACCAGCTCCCGGAGGTGCCCTTCCGGCAGGTCAGGCGCATTCTGGAGCGGGACCTCGGGCGCCCCATGCACGAGCTCTTCCGCCGCGTGCGCAAAGAGCCGCTGGGCTCGGCCTCCATCGCGCAGGCGCACCTCGCCGAGACGATGAGCGGCGACAAGGTCGTCTTCAAGGTCATCAAGCCCGGCATCCGCGAGGTCATCACCAGCGACCTGAAGCTCCTCGAAGCGGTGGGCGTCTTGCTTCAGTGGCTCTTGCCGCGCTACCAGCCCCGGCAGATCATCGAGGAGTTTGCCGACTATACCGAAAAGGAACTCGACTACCGCTACGAGGCCGACAACGCCGAGATCTTCGCGGCCAACTTCGCGGACACCGACGGCATCGTCTTCCCGGACATCTACCACGACCTCTCGACCGGGGACGTGCTGACGATGGAGTTTCTGCGGGGCCTCAAGCCTGGCTCCGACGAGGCGCTGGCGCTCGATGAAGCCACGCGCGAACGGGTGGTCGACCTGGGCGCGGAGGCGATCATCCGGATGCTCTACCAAGACGGCTTCTTTCACGCGGACCTGCACGCGGGCAACCTCGTCATCCTGCCGCACACCGGCGACCCCGAGCAGCCCGTACAGGTCGGCTTCATCGACGTGGGGATGGTGGGGCGCTTCGGGCGAAAGGTCAAGCGGCGGCTACTGTACTACTTCTACGCGCTGGTGCGCGGAGACGTGGAGAACGCCACGCGCTACCTGCTGGAGATGGCGCGCCTGGGCGAGGGCGCGGACCCGCAGGGCTTCCGAAGGGCCGTAGGCGACCTGGTGCGCCGCTTTCGGATGCAGGGCGCGCGCTCGGAGCTTTCGGTAGCGCAGCTGATCCTGGAGTCTCTCTCGCTGGGGGGCAAGTACCGCGTTTTCTTCCCCGTCGAGATGACGCTGATGGTCAAGGCGCTCATCACCTACGAGGGCGTGGGGCGCACGATGGAGCCGGAGATGGACATCACGAAGGTGTCGCGCCGGCACGTGGAGCGCATCTTCCGCCGTCGCTTCGACCCGCGCAAGGTCGGCAAGGAGCTGATGAGCAACGCGCCGGAGCTGGTGGACCTGGCGGTGGACCTGCCCCAGCTTCTAGCCGAGGGGGCCGGCTACTTCGAGGAGCGCATCAACGCGCCGCCGCCCTCGACGGCCCCGCTGAACGGGGTACGCAGCGGCATTCTGGCGGGGGCCTTCGTGGTGGGCGGCTCCATCGCGGCGGTGGGGGGCGGGCCGTGGTTTCTGTGGGCGCCACTGTTTCTGGTCGCGCTCGTGCTGGCGATCTTCGGGCGCAGGTGAGGCGGCTCTTCATCTTTATTTGATGCACGCGCGAAGAACCTTCGTCCACGTGGCGAATATCGTGTTCTGCGATCACACAACGTTGATTGACATTCATCCAGAAGAGTGGAGGGTGCAGGCCCGATGAAGCTCTGGCAACCGCTCGCTCCCGCGAGAAAGGTGCCACCTCCTGCCTCACAGTGCGTGAGGGAAGATGAATGAGAAAAAAAGCCTTCCGGGTGCTCCGGCGCTTCGGATTCTTCGTCCCCTTCTACGCCCCTTGACGGCTGGGAGGGGCTTTTTTATAGCGCCTCGGCGCTGGTCCCTCTCGTCTCGTCAGGCGAACGTGTGGCTTTCACGCTACGGCCCTGCCGGGTCGCTCGCGTGGCCGCTTCTTCTGGATGGATGCGACTCGCATTTCGCATTCACGCTTCTCTCTTCCAGAAGAGCACAACCATGAGCCACGCCTCCCACGCCCCCAGTCAGAACGGCCAGCAGTCCGCCGGCCCGCGCTACGAGACGCTCCAGCTCCACGCTGGGCAGGAGCCCGACCCCGCCACCAATGCCCGCGCGGTGCCCATTTACGCGACCACGTCGTACACCTTCGACGACGCCGAGCACGGGGCCGACCTCTTCGCCCTCAAGGAGTTCGGCAACATCTACTCGCGCATCATGAACCCGACCAACGACGTCTTCGAGAAGCGCGTGGCCGCGCTCGAAGGCGGCGTGATGGCCGTCGCCACCGCCAGCGGCATGTCGGCGCAGTTCCTCGCCGTGGCCACGCTCGCAGGCGCGGGCGAAAACATCGTCTCCACGAGCTACCTCTACGGCGGCACGTACAACCAGTTTAAGAACACGCTCCCGCGCCTGGGGGTGGACGTGCACTTCGCCGACGGCGACGACCCCGACTCCGTCGCCAGCCTCATCGACGAGGACACGAAGGCTCTCTACACCGAGACCATCGGCAACCCGCGCTTCAGCGTGCCGGACGTGGCGCGCCTGGCCGAGATCGCCCACGACGCGGGCATCCCGCTGATCGTGGACAACACCTTCGGCGCGGCGGGCTTCCTCTTTCGCCCCATCGAGCACGGGGCAGACATCGTCACGCAGAGCGCGACCAAGTGGATCGGCGGGCACGGGACGACCATCGGCGGGGTGGTGGTGGACGCGGGCACGTTCCCGTGGGACAACGGGAATTTCCCCGAGTTCACCGAGCCGAATCCCAGCTACCACGGCCTGAAGTTCTGGGAGGCGTTCGGACCGGACGGCGTGCTGGGTGAGAACGTGGCCTTCGCGTTGCGCGCCCGTGTGGAAGGGCTGCGCGACTACGGCGCGTCGCAGAACCCGTTCGGTTCGTTCCAACTCTTGCAAGGGCTCGAAACGCTCTCGCTGCGCGTGGAACGAAGCTGCGAGAACGCGCTCGCGCTGGCGCGCTGGCTACAGCGCCGCGACGACGTGGCCTGGGTGAGCTACCCGGGGCTGGAGGACCACCCGTACCACGAGCGCGCCAAGAAGCTGCTTTCGAACGGCTTCGGCGCCGTGCTGGCCTTCGGCGTGGAGGGCGGCAAGGAGGCCGGCCAGGCGTTCGTCGAGAACACGGAGCTGGCCAGCCACCTCGCCAACGTGGGCGACGCCAAGACGCTCGTCATCCACCCGGCGTCCACCACGCACCAGCAGCTGGCCGAAGAGGAGCAAGTCGCCGCCGGCGTCGAGCCGGACATGGTGCGCGTCTCCGTCGGCATCGAGCACATCGACGACCTCAAGGCCGATTTCGACCAGGCGCTGGCGAAGACGCCAGTGGCGGCCTGATGAGCCGTCCGATATGTATTACCGGTGCTTGCTCTGCCGAGGATCGTTCCGTGCGAAAAGTCGAAGTCGTTCCCGAGTTCGCGCTCGAAAACGGCGCGGTGCTGCGCGAAGTGTCCGTGGCCTACCACACATGGGGCACGCTGAATGCGGCGCGCGACAACGCCGTCGTCGTCTGCCACGCGCTCACCGGCAGCGCCGACGTTTCCGACTGGTGGAGCGGCCTGCTGGGGCCGGGCCGGGCCTTCGACCCCGGGC
Organism: Bacteroidetes bacterium QS_9_68_14; assembly: GCA_003022535.1. Taxonomy (GTDB): domain Bacteria; phylum Bacteroidota; class Rhodothermia; order Rhodothermales; family Salinibacteraceae; genus QS-8-64-10. The sequence goes on along the minus strand of PXTT01000064.1, from coordinate 10,515 downwards.
AAGACTTCGTGGTCGGCCTCTGCGCGCTGGCCTCGCCCTACGGCACCGCCTCGCCGCTCACCGACGACCCGGTGACGGGAGAGCCGTACGGCGCGGACTTTCCGAAGGTGACGATCCGTGACACGGTGCGGCTGCACCGGCGCGTGCTGGAGCGGCTGGGCGTGCGCCAGGTCGCGCTGGCGGCGGGCGGCTCGATGGGCGGGATGCACGTGCTGGAGTGGGCCTTCGAGGAAAAGGCGGATGGCACGCCCTTCGTGCAGGCGCTCGCGCCCGTCGCCGTAGGCAGGCGCCACGCGCCCTGGCAGATCGGGTGGAACGAGGCGCAGCGGCAGGCCATCTACGCCGATGCGCGCTGGCGGGGGGGCCACTACACGCCGGGCGAGGGGCCGCGCCAGGGCCTCGCTGCCGCGCGCATGGTAGCGATGGTATCGTACCGCTCCTATCCGTCGTACGCCGAGCGCTTCGGCCGCGAGCGCATGGCGCCCACCCAGGCGACGCCGGAGCCGGCCGGGGCGGCGACTTCCCAGCAGCAGAACGGGCGCTCCGGCGGCGACAAGCCAGAAAACGAAGTCTTTGCCGTGGAGAGCTACCTGCGCTACCAGGGACAGAAGCTGACCGGCCGCTTCGACGCGAACTGCTACGTCCGCCTCACCCAGCAGATGGATTCGCACGATGTGGCGCGCGGGCGGAGCGGCGGGCCGGACGACAGCTACGCAGACGTGCTCGGCCGCATCCGGCAGCCGGCGCTCGTCGTGGGCATCGACAGCGACGTGCTCTATCCGCTGGCGGAGCAACGTCAACTGGCCGCACACCTACCGAATGCGACGCTCGATGTGCTCGCCTCGCCGCACGGCCACGACGCCTTCCTCATCGAAACCGACGCGCTGAACGCCCGCTTGCGCGACTGGCGGCATGGCGCTTGAAGTTTTCTCTCTTTCCCTTCGCCGTATACGCTGTGCCTTCTTCTGCCGCGCCACTCGCGTCCTCACCCGCGCCCGCCGCTTCGCCGGAGCATCCGCCCATGCTTTTCGTCGCCGGGATTGGCTCGGTGGGGAGCGCGCTCTTGCAGCAAATCCAGGGCGTGCCCGAAGCCGCCGCGCCGCCCCTCGCGGGGGCCTGCACCTCACGCCGCGCCATCTGGTACGACGCGCCCCGCCCCGCCGACGCGCTCGACCCCGCGCTCCCGGAGGGCGAGCCGACCGATTGGAGCCGCCTGCTGGAGCGGATGGAGGAAACGTCCAGAGCACTCGTCTTCGTCGACGCGACGGGCAGCGTGGACGTGGCGCGGCACCACGCGCGCCTGCTCGAAGCCGGCTGCGCCATCGTGACGCCCAGCAAGCTGGCGCTCACGCAGGAGCAAGGCTACTTCGACCGCATCCGGCGTGCTGCCGGCGGGGAGGGGGTGGATCGCTACCACTACGAGACGACCGTGGGCGCGGGTCTACCCGTCGTGCGCACGCTGCGCGACTTCCTGCGCACCGGCGACCGTGTGAAGCGCGTGCGCGGGGCGGCCTCGGGCACGCTCTCCTTCCTTTTCAACCAGTTGCGCAGTGGCGCGGCCTTCAGCGGCGCCGTGCAGGAGGCCATCACGCGTGGCTACGCCGAACCAGACGTGCGCGACGACCTCTCGGGCGAGGACGTGGCGCGTAAGTTTCTCATCCTGGGCCGCACGATGGGCCTGCGCCTGGAGCGCGCCGACGTACAGGTCGAGTCGCTCGTGCCCGAGGCGTTGCGCGAGCGTCCGCTGGGAGACTTCCTCGATGCGCTCCCGCGCCTGGACGACGACTGGGCCGCCCGCACCCAGGCCGCCCGGGACGACGGCGCGGTGCTTCAGTACGTGGGCCGCCTAAACGATGGGGCCGTGCGCGTCGCGGTGGAGGCGGTGCCCGAGCGCTCGCCCTTCGGCCAGCTCACCGGGACCGACAACCTCTTCGAGTTCTACACGGCGCGCTACGACGCCTCGCCGCTCTCGGTGCGTGGCCCTGGCGCGGGCGCGCACGTCACCGCCGCCGGCGTGCTCTCGGATGTCTTCGAGGTCCTCCGCGCCGCCCGCTGACGGCGCGTCTCGGCACGCGCCCGTTGGAACGGCGGACGTGGCGGATCCCGCCTGCAGGAGCGGCGACGTGCTGCTGGTAGCCCAGACCGAGGCCTGCCGCCGGGCGATGGCTTCGCACTGCAACCTGCGCTCGCCTGCCTTCGGGCACCTACTGGCCGACGACACGGCCCCGACCTGGTTGCGCGCCCCCAGCCGGTAGTCGTCGAGGGCGTGGTCGAGACGGTCGAGCGCGTCGTGGGCCTTGTCGAACGTGCTCTCCCCGTAGGGGCGCTCGTGGGCCGGGCGCAGGCGACCGAAGAGCGTGCGCTCCTCGTCGGCGAGGACTTCGTCGTTGAGGCGCAAGCCGTGGCGCCGCAGCTTCGCGCGCATCTCGGCCTGGCGCCCACGCAGATTGGCGCGCGTGGCGCGGTAGGCGCGCTCGCAGACGGCGTGGCGGTTCGAAAAGCTGAAGATGTTGGAGAAAAAGAGCCCCGGGTCTTCCAGGTCCGGCTCCACGAGGATCACGTCAGCGTCGGGGAAGCGGTGGGCGTAGTCTCTGAACTCGGTGCGGCGACGCGAGTGAATCGCCGCGCGGAACGTTTGGGAGAGCACCGAAGGCAGGCCGTGATCGGTAAGCGGCGGGTGAGCGCGCCCCTCCGCCGGCGCCGTGTTGACCGGCACGATGGGGCTGACGCAAAAGAGCAGGTCCACGCCCGCCTCCAGGGCGAGGCTGGCGTTGAGGGTGCGCCGCGCCACGCCGTCGATGTAGTCCGCGCCGTCGACCTCGACGGGGCAGTATAGGCCTGGCAACGCCGTGGAGGCTTGCACGGCCTTCGAGATGGGCACGTGGCTAGTCTCGGGCTGCCCGAAGGCGACGAGCTCGGAGCTGTCCAGCCGCATTGAGATGACGCGGAGCGGGCGGCCCCGGCGCTCGAGCGCGCGGAAGTCGTTGGTGCGCGCCCCTGTGGAGAAGGCATGCCGGAGATACGCCTCGAGCGGGGCATTGTCGAAGAGCGCCACCGGTAGGAGGCTGCTCATCTCCGCCAGCGCGCCCACCGGCGAGAGGTCCAGCGGGGAGGAGGCGTACTTCCACAGCGCCCGCCACGTCGCCCCCGGCGCCTCCACGAGGCGGCGCTGGAGCTCCCCGAGCGCGAGGGTGAAGAGCCGCTCGGGCTGGAGGTTGAGTTCCGGGCTCGCCTGCGAGATGGCCGCGCGGCTCATGGCGCGCGCGGAGATCCCGTTGGCCAGGCAGGCCGTGACGAGCCCGCCGCTGCTGACCCCCACGTAGGCGTCCATCTGCGTGAAGTCGAGACCGTCGATCGCCTCCTCCAGCGCGCAGAGCACTCCGATTTCGTAGACGGCCCCTTCGACGACGCCGCCCGCGCAGGCCAGACCAAACTTCATGAGTAAGGGAGTGGGAGCGTGAGAAAGAGGACGGACGTAGGCGCGTTGCTTCACGACTCAGTCGCGTGGCCCGCCTCGTCGCCCGTCGTCAAGGGTTGGTGGACGGAGGAGGGGGGGTCATCGGCAACGCCGCCGTCGCCGTCCTCCTCCACGCGGTCGAGGACGTCGGCGAGGCGCGTTTCGAGGCGCGCGAGCTGCTGGCGGAGCGCCTGGACCTCCTCGGCGCGGGCGTCGGCCGGGTCCCAGCCCGCCGCGTTGCGCGCGAGGCGGTTGAGCTGCGCGAGGGACTGCTGGGCAAGGTCGCTGGCCCCTTTTTTGACCTGGTCGAGGCGCTGGCCCACCTGCCGCGCGCCCTCCCCGAGGGTCTGGTCGAACACCTGCCCGGCCGCCTGGCTGCCACGCCGCAAGAGACTGTGCAGCGCCTCGGCCGGCAGCAGGCCCTGCCCGTCCTCCTTGCCTTCCTCCAGGATGATCTGCGTCAGGGTCTGTGCGGTGAGGTCCTCGCCGGTAGAGTTGTCCACCACGCGCACCGTCTCGCCGCGGCGCACCAGCGCGGCCACGTCCTGCTGCGAGACGTAGCTGCTCGCCTCCGTGTCGTAGAGCTTACGGTTGTCGTAGCGCTTGATCGTGCGCGCCATCGGGGAAAGGGAGCGTTCACTCGGTAAAAGAAAGACACCGCGCCGTCTCCATCGGCAAGCAGCCACGCGACAACGGGCAGTAACGCGGCGCGTCATTCCAGTGAGTTCTCTGACGCGCGAGCGTCGCCGAATGGTTCCTGCCGGGGCGGTTCGCCGCCGCTCGTGGGGGGAATCCAGCGGAGGCCGACCGTTCGCCTTCCGCTCTAAGTCCGGAGGCCGGGGCCGAGCATGGCGAGCGAACGGAGCCCCCAACGAACGAAGCCCCCGGGGAAGCAGGGTTGCTGAGAAGAAGCGCCGTTGCTTCCCCTGAAGGCCGACATGGGACGGGCCTGAGGCGGTCCACGCAACTGTCGCGCGCGCAGCGCAGTACAGAAGAGGCGTGACCGAGGTCACCCGGCCCGCTTCGCTCGCCCCCGCGCCGATTTTGCCGCCGCCCGTGCCCTTTCTTCGCGTCCGCGACGTGCGGCTACACTACGAGCTGAAGGGGCCGGAAACGGATGCGGGCCGGGCACCGCTGGTGCTCCTGCACGGCCTCGGCTCCTCCACGCGCGACTGGCGGCTGCAGGTCGAGCATTTTTCGCAAAAGCGCCGCGTTCTCGCGCTCGACCTGCGCGGGCACGGGCGCTCCGAGGCGCCGCCCGGCCCGTACGCGATCCCGCTCTTCGCCGGCGACACGGCCGACATGGTGCGCCGCCTGCTGCCCGGGGCGACGGCAGGCGGCGGCGTGCACGTTGCCGGCCTCTCGATGGGCGGGATGGTCGCGCTCCAGCTCGCCCTCGACGCGCCGGGCGTGCTAAAGAGCCTCACGGTCGTCAACGCCGGGGTCGACTACCGCCCGGATACGCGCCGGCAGCGCCGCCTCCTGTGGCAGCGGCGTGCGGCAATGCGCGCGCTCTCGGTACGGCAGGTCGGCTGGCTTCTGGGGCGCCGCCTCTTTCCCGGACGCCCCGCCCTCCAGCAGAAGATGACCGACCGCTGGGCGCAGAACGACCCGGTCGCCTACCGCGCCAGCTTCGAGGCCATTATGAACTGGAGCGCGAGAGCGCGCCTGCCCGAGATCACCGCCCCCACGCTCGTCGCCGCTGCCGACGGCGATTACCTGCCGCTCTCGGTTTACCGCACGTGCGCCGGGCGCATCCCGCGCGCCGAGCTGGCGGTGCTCGAAAACGCACGTCACGCCGCCCCCGTCGCGCAGCCGGAGGCGTTCAACGCCGTGCTGGAAGACTTTCTGGACGGCTTTTAGGCTTTGCAAGTGCGTGAACGCGCAAGCGTGTAGTGGAGCACACGCGCGCATCCACAAACCCCCAAACTCAGGACGTCCCCGGCGTCGGCAGGTCGGCGCTCACCGCCTTCGTGCCCGCCGCCTCCGGCTTCTGGTTCTCCGGCTGCGGCTTGCGCCAGAGCGGGACGGCCGAGCACGCTTCGCCGAACATGAGTTTGCGCGCCGGGGCGCGCTGCAGGCACCGCGTGGCTTGCAGGTACGCGCTCTCTGGCACCACGTCGCCCGCGCAACCCTTGACCACGACGGGGCGGCCTTCGTACTGGCTCCAGTCGTGCCTGGCGAGCGCGCGGGTGAAGTAGTCGCGCACCAGCTCTTCCTCGCTCCCGAAGGCCACCGAAGCAGCCCCCGCCTCCTCGAGCTTCGTGGCCACCAGCATGAACGCCCACGTCGGCACGATGGCGTCGGTGGAGCAGGCCACGGCCACGTGCTGGCCCTCGTGCTGCGCCCAGTCGTGCGCCTTCACCGCTTCGCGGAAGGGCTCTTCTTTGAGCATCAGCCCCTCGACGAGGAAGGGCGCGATATCGAAGGACGCCACCTCGGCCCCGTCCCAGAGCGCCTCGAGGTCAAAGGTGACAATTTCGCTCTCGGCCACGCGGTTGGTAAGATCCTGGGACATTTTGAGTTGGAGATTTGAAGTGGGAGAGGGGCGTCAGGCTGCCACCGGCACGTTGCAGGGCTCGCGGCGGAGCTCGCGCACGGCTTCGGTGACGCGCTCGGCGGCGAACTGGACTTCTTCTTCGGTCGTGGGGCGGCCCAGGCTGAAGCGGAGCGTAGCGCGCGCCTCTGCATCGGAGAGGCCCATCGCCTTGAGGACGTGGCTCGGCGCCTGTGTCCCCGTCGAGCAGGCGCTGCCCGTGCTCACCGCGAGGTCCCGGAGCTCGCTTTCGAGGTGCTCGGCACGCACACCGGGGAAGGTGACGCTGGCGGTCTGCGGCAGGCGCTCGGCGCCCGCCCCGTTGATCTGCACGCCCGGCAGCGCGCCGCGCAGATGCTCTTCGAAGCGGTCGCGCAGCCGGCCCAAGCGCTCGGCATCGCGGTGCTCCTCGGCGAGCGCGGCGGCGGCCCCCATCCCTGCGAGGGCCGGGGCGTTGAGCGTGCCGCCGCGCAGGCCCTCCTCCTGCCCGCCCCCATGGATGAGCGGCTCCAGTCGCACGCGCGGCCGTCGTCGGCGGCGGCGGTAGAGCACGCCCGCTCCCTTCGGCCCGTAAAACTTGTGGGCCGAGGCCACCGCGAGGTCCACCGCGCCGGCGTGGAACGGAATCTTGCCGACCGCCTGCGTGGCGTCGGTGAGAAAGAGCACGCCGGCCGCGCGGGCCGTCTCGGCCAGCGCCTCGACGGGCTGGAGGACGCCCGTCTCGTTGTTGGCACGCATCACGGTGGCGAGCACCGTCTCGTCGGTGAGCGCATCGGCGAAGCGAGCCGGGTCCACGCACCCATCCGCCCCGACGGGCAGGTACGTCACGTCCCAGCCCCGCTCTTCGAGCGCCTCGCACGCGCCGAGGACCGCCTTATGCTCGGTCTGGCAGGTCACGAGGTGGCGGCCCTTCGACCGGTAGGCGCGGGCCACACCCTTGATGGCGAGGTTGAGCGCCTCGGTCGCGCCGCTGGTAAAGGTAAGCGCCTCGGCCGGCTCTTCCTCCACGTTCAGGAGCGAGGCGACCTCCTCGCGCGCGAGCTCGACGGCTTCCTCGGCCATCCAACCAAAGGCGTGGCCCCCGCTGGAGGGGTTGCCGAAACGCTCGCGCAGGTACGGCTTCATCCGCTCCCGGGCCGCCTCGGCGACGGGCGTGGTGGCGTTGTAGTCGAGGTAGACGGGCGTCTGCATGGCGCGACGGGAATACTTCTTAAAGGGGTTTCCCCTGAACAATCGCTGCGTGCGGATGGTTCGCCTGCGGCCCTTTCACTCCCTGCAGTAGCTCCTCGCCCGATGCCCGTCCGTGCCCGCTCTGACGCTTCGGAGGCCCTTCGCATCGCGCCCGTGGAGAGCCGTGCGGCGTGGCAAGATGCCAAAGCGCTTCGCCGGCGCGTCTTCGTCGAGGAGCAGGACTGCCCGCCGGCGGAGGAGTTCGACGGCCACGACCCCGAGAGCCGGCACCTGCTGGGACGCACGCCGGGCGGGGAGGCGGTGGCCGTGGCCCGCTGGCGAGCGGTGCGCCTGGACGGGGGCACGCCAGCAGCCAAGCTGGAGCGCTTCGCAGTGGCGCCGGAGCACCGCAGCAACGGCTACGGGCAGGCGCTCGTGCGCCGCGCCATCGAAGAAGCCGAGCAGGCCGGGCTTGCCGCACAGGTCGTGCACGCGCAGGCGCATCTGGAAGACTTCTACGCGCGCTTCGGCTTCGAGCGGCGCGGCGCGGGCTTCGAGGAGGTCGGCATCCCGCACGTCGAGATGGTGCGGTACCCGTGAGGCCACGCCCCACGTCACGCCAGAAGCCGGGGGGCGTGACCCCGGCTGCGCCCTCGCAGAGCCGCCCGGTGGTAGAACCGTCAGCCGCCCGACTCCTGGTTCTCGCCCTGGTCGGGGAGCGGTTGCGTCATGTCGGCGGTGACGCGGGAGGGGTTGAGGCGGATCGTCGCGTCCTCGCGCATCTGCTCGATCTGCTCCTGGAGGTACTCGGAGCGTCGCTGCTGAGTGAGCTCCTCCGCCGCGCGGGACGAGTCCATGAGCGTGCCGACGCGCGAGCCGGTCTGCTGGAGCAAGTAGAAGCCCGAGCCGGCCCGTACCGGCTCCTCGGCCACGGCGCCGGAGTCTTCGAGCGCGAAGGCCTGCTCGACGAGCGGAACGTCGCCCGGCGACTGTCCCCGCTGCGTGAAGGGGGCGGCCATCTCCTCGCGCGACTGGTACGTGGCCGGTTCGTCGTTGGCCTGGCCGTAGCGCTGGGCCATCGCGTCGAAGGAGGCCGCCCCGCTCTGAATGCTGTCGAGCACCGCGCGGGCGAGCTGCCGCACGCTGTCGCTCTGGGCCGGGCTCGCCCGCTGGGGCACGGCGAAGCGAATGCGCTCCACGCGCACCTCGCGCGCCTGGTCGGTACGGTACTCCGAAACCGCCTCGCCCGTAACCGGCTCCATTTCCTCAGCCACGGCTTGCTGGTAGCCTACCACCTGGAGCTGGTCGCGGATGTCGGCGCGGACCTCCTGCATCGTCATGCCGCTCTGCTCCAGCCGCGCCTGCAGGAGCGAGTCGCCCCCGGCCTGCTGGCGCAGCCGATCGACGCGCTGCTGAACCGCGGCCGCCGAGTCCGCGTTGACGCCCCGCTCGCGCGCTTCAGCGACCTGGTTGGTCATGTCGATGAAGCGCACGAGCGCCGCGCGCTGCACCTGCTGCCGGACCGAGTCGGGAAACATCTGGAGCCGCCCGCGCGCGATCCGGTTCATCATCTGCTGCATGCTCCCGTAGCTGAGCGTGTCGGTGTAGCCGCCGTCCGCGGTGGCGACCGCCGCGATGGTCGAGTCGCCGTTGATCGGCTCGCCGATAGCGTAGCCGGCTTCCGTCTGCTCCGCGTCGCCGCCCCCTGAGCCGCACCCCGCCATCAGCAACACGGAGGCGAGAAGAAAACTGGGGAGGCAAGTAGCGAGCAGGCGCCAGGCCCCCCGGGCGCGCGAGAACGAACGAAGCATGGCAAAAGGACGATTCGAAAAAGAGCAAGCCGGGCCACGCAGGCATTCAAGCACGCGGCTCAGTAAGTGAGCGTCACGCTCTGTACCCGTTCTGGTGAAGTGGGGTTTGTTAGTATTTTCCGAAATGCGGAAGCGCGGCGCCTTGCTGTTGCAGCGAAAAGTGCGCGAAACCGTCGTGAAATTGCGTCGCCCCAACCCGCGCATTGTTGCAAAACACCTGCTCGCGCACATACGTTTTCTGTTCCTGCGTGCCGGACTGCCGTTCGCTTCCCGGCGTGCTCACTACCACTTGCGGCCTTCGTCTAGTCTGGTCTAGGACGCCAGCTTTTCATGCTGGTAACACGGGTTCGAATCCCGTAGGCCGTGCCGATTACTCGAGGGCGCCCTGTTTGCCTCATGCAAGCGGGGCGTTCGTCGTTGGGTCCTCCCCACGCGCGGCGTGGCGCCTCGTGGCTTGCGTGGCTCGCGCCGAGGCAGCAACGCACCAAGAGCCCGCCGAGCCGCCCAGGCCCCGCAGGCTCCCGCCGACGTGTTGCCGCTTCCCGCCGGGCGGTCTCATCCTTCGCTGCCGCCCGCCGTGCTGGGGCCTTCGTCGTCGCCTCTGTCGCTCCCGCTCGAAGAGCCGGTCGCCTGGCCATTGGAGCTGGGTGCGCCGGGGCGTTGCTCCAGCACCGTATCCACGAGGCCGTACTCTTTGGACTCCCGGGCGCTGAGCCAGTAGTTGCGGTCAGCATCCTCCCGAATCGTGTCGGCATCCTTGTTGGTGTGCCGGGCGAGGATGTCGAAGAGGCGCTCCTTGAGCCACATGATCTCCTGCGCCTGGATCTCGATGTCGCTGGCCTGCCCCTCGGCCCCCCCCATCGGCTGATGCATCATCACGCGCGAGTTCGGCAGCGCCGCGCGGCGCCCCTCCGCCCCCGCTGCGAGCAGGACCGACCCCATCGAGGCGGCCAGCCCCACGCAGATCGTGGCCACCGGCGCCTGGATGTACTGCATCGTGTCGTAGACGGCCAGCCCACTGTAGATGACCCCGCCCGGCGAGTTGATGTAGAGGCTGATGTCACGGTCGGCGTCTTCGCTGCTGAGGTACAGGAGCTGCGCCACCGTCAGGTTGGCGATCTGGTCGTTGATTGGCGTCCCAATAAAGACGATGCGCTCCTTCAGCAGGCGGCTGAAGATGTCGTAGGAGCGCTCCCCACGCGTGGTCTGCTCCACGACCATCGGCACGAGGCCGGCCATCGACTGCTCTCCTGTGCCCCCGCTGTAAATGCCCTCCGGCATCGAGGTGAGCCCTTTGCTGAACTGAACGAAGTCGTCGACGTGGTCGTCACTCATAGTTCTGTTTCCGGCGGCGTGGGAGCTGACTGGCGGGTGACTCTGCTACCCTGAATAGGGCGTTGCTGTTCCTCTGCGGGACGCGGTAGCATAGGGGCGCAGGAAATGCTCCCACGCCCTACGGCATGACCAGCGGGGAGTCGTCGCCCTCTTCGGACGCGCTGGCCTCCTCGGGCGCGGCGCCCTCGGCCGTCGCCGGGGCCGGC
>PXTT01000063.1 GCA_003022535.1 Bacteroidetes bacterium QS_9_68_14 | reverse complement strand
GCCGGCAGCAGCGCGCCCGATTCCGACGCCCCTCGCTCTGAAAGCCAGAAGCGCGGCGCCGCGGCCGCACCGAAACGACAGCCTACTACCGCAAAAACGGCGGCGTGGCACAAGCGAAGCGAGTGGCGACGGACAGGCCGCCAGCTTCTGCGCTGGTACTCAAAACGCTCCGACTTCCGGCTCGCGCTACGGCCCGGCCAGACCAGCCCGCTGGCCTCGGTCGGTCCGCAGCGAAAGCGCGTGGAAGTCACGACGGCCTTCCCCGAAGCGGCCCCGCACGCCGATTTCCGCGCGGCGCGCGGCGCTCCCGCCGAGGCGGCCGGCACGTCGGTGGTTGAGCCGCTCGCAGATCAGGCCTGCGGTGCGCTCGTCGTCATCGGAGGTGGACGCGAGAATGCGGCTGAACCGCCGGCAACCGGCAGCCGCCGGTTCGCCGTCGACGAACAGGCCCTCGCCCCCAACCTCGAGCACACCGGCCTCGCGGTCTTCGAACCCGAAAAGGGCTGCCGACGGAGCCATGCTTTCCAGCGCGCTGGGCGTCCCGGCCCAGACGTCGTAAGGGGTACCGTCTTCCACGGAAGCGCGAGAGCTTTTAGAAAGCGTGGCTGGACGGACGTGCTACAGTTTTCAGCTGACGGAAATGTTTATAAGTTGTCGCAGCACACGTTATTGTACCCTCCTCTCCCATCGCCCCTGCTTTTCCACACGCGACTCCGAAGGGCCGAAATCCGTGAGCTCCTCCGAGCGATCTTCTGGATGCACGCGGTGGGTGAGGGGCCGATGCAAAAAACAATGGAAGCGTGGCTTAGCGCGAGCGCCCTCCTCTCGTGACGGCGGCGATTGCTCCGCTCCTGAGCCATGCTTTTCGCCCGTGTCGCGCCCCTGCTCCGAAGGCGGTGTCCTCCTGCTCCGAAGGAATCAAACGCGGAGCGTTCGCGCGAGCGTCCGCGGCTTTCGGCCTGCCCAGAGCTGCCCGGCTGATGGCGGCTTTCTGGTTCTGGGCCTTCCGGGCCGCCGGCGCTTCGGTCATCGGGCAGGCCCGCTCCCTTTCGACGAAGAAAAGCAGGAAGCGCCGCCCGAACGGTTGCGAAGACCGCAGGGCAGACGGGAGAGACAGCTCAGGGGGGCCTTCCCATTGAAACGCTTTTGCAGCGTCTCAGGCGCGCGCAGAAGCAAAGCAGTAGCCGGATCGGCCACGCGCGCTCAGGAAACCAGCATAGGCCCGAAGAAGCCTTCACCGCTATCTTTACCCCCCAGCAGCAAAACCCCTAACCCGTTGCGGCGCAACAGGTTAGGGGATAGGCGAAGTGCCCAAGGAACGGCCACTGCTTACTTAAACAAGTGTGAGCTGTGTGCGCATCAACTCTGCGGAACTGCGGCAGCTTTCTGGGACCGATCGCCTGAGCGGGAAGCAAGGTTTCTCTCACGAGTGGGGAAGTCCACGCCCGCCCGTGCTCTCGTCTAGAGCGGCGGCCTGCTCGCAGAAGACGTGCCTGTCGTCAGCCCCGGCGTGATCGCCCGCGAAGTGCGGCCCGAGCGGCCGGAAGACGCAGCGTTTGAAGCCGGGCGCGAGGCGCTGCGCCGCCGGAGCGCGTTTCTGGGAGAGCGCCCTAAATCGAAGATTGTTGTACCTATGTTGTACCCATAAATACGTAAATCCCTGCAAATCAGGGGTTCACGGCTGTCTCATGTGGGTCCAAGTGGATTCGAACCACTGACCTCGTCGATGTCAACGACGCGCTCTAACCGACTGAGCTATGGACCCGAGCGATTGACGATTTTGAATGGCGGATTGGCCGCGCCCGCGCCGGCTGTTCTAAGTGGGCGGCTCGGCCGACGTTCTTCACAAGCGAGGTTCTACTACTGCGTCCACTGCGCAACGTTTCCGGAACGGGGAGCGCGCCCAGAAGATGTAGTCGGTGACGGGCGGGTCGCCGCCGGCCTCGCGGATCAGCGCCGCGATCTGCGCGCGGTGGTGCGTGGCGTGGTTCACGACGTGACCGCAGATCTCGCGTAGCTTGCTGGTGAACTGTTTCCCGGTCGAATTTTCGTAGCGGACCGTTCGCGAGAAGTCGCCCGGCGCGCAGTCTTTCAGGAAGCGCTGCCACGCCGCGTGGCTCGCCTCGGCGCGGGCGCGGCAGTCGGCCAGCGCATCCTCTGCCCAGAGGGCCGGGAGGTCGGCCTCGCCCTGGATGCGCCCGAGCCACACGTCCTGGGCGCGAAGCTGGTGCGCGAGGAGCCGTACGGCGCGTTCGGGCGCCGCCTCGGGGCCGAGGGCGCCGAGAACCTCGAGGATCTGTCCGTCGGCGTGGCGAAACTGGTGGCGCAGGTGCGCACGCAGGGAGCCGGAGGGGGAAGACGCCTCGGCCTGGGACGCCCCGAAGGAAAGCGAACCTGCGCGGTCGTACTGGGCCGTCGCGTCGAACGACGGGGTGGCCGCCGACACGTAGCTCAGCACCTCAGGGCCAGTGTTTTCCACAAAGTGGGTCGCCCCCGGCGGAATGCGGGCCAGGTCGCCCGCCGTCACGTCTTCCGCCTCGTCGTTCACGTGGATGCGCCCTTCCCCGCGTGTGACGACGTAGACCTGCTCGGACGGGTGACGGTGCGGCTCTTGGGCGTCGCCGGGCGCCACGTCCACCCAAGTGACGGCGAGTTCGGTGTCCTCCACGTCGCCGCGCTGGAGCAGGGCATGAGAAGTGAGACCGGGGCGTGTGCGTTGCGGGGCGTCAGCTTTGTGCTGGGTGAACACGAAAGCAGGGGAGTCGGAGAAGTGGAGCATTGCTGGTTGTCAAAGAAACCCGATTCCTTTGCATTGTCAATGTTGATTTTTGAACCAATGCGTTTAACCTTTGAAGACCGCTACCCTCTTCGCCGCCGGGCGCACAGTCGCTGGATTGGCCACGCGCGCGAGTAGCACGGGCAGGAGTGCCCCGTTCGCCCGCGTGCCACGTACACCAGCTCGCTGCCCCGGCGATTGAGGATTCTGGACGGACGTCTTGGATCAGTGGTCTACCGCTCGCGCTTCTGCTGATGGACTTTACGCTGCAGCACGAACACCCCTGGGATGTCTCGACCGAGGAAGCCACGCGTGCGCCGCGAGCCGCTGCCCCACAAGCCGCAGACGGTCGCCGGGGTGGACGTGTCTATCCGCTCGGGGTTCGCGCAGGCGGCCATCGCAGTACTGCGCCTGCCGGGGTTTCAGGTCGCCGCCGAGGCGGTACACCGCTGCGACGTGCCCTTTCCCTACGTGCCGGGGCTGCTCTCCTTTCGGGAAATGCCCGCGCTCCTGCCGGCGCTCGAAAAGCTGGAGGCGTCGCCGGACCTCTTCATGCTCGACAGCCAGGGGCTCGCGCATCCGCGCCGCTTCGGGCTGGCCTGCCACTTTGGCGTGCTTACGGGACAACCCGCGCTCGGCGTGGCCAAGTCACGCCTCACCGGCAAGCGCGCCGGCGATCTTTCCGCTGAAAAAGGAAGCCGCGTGGCACTGCTCGCGGAGGAGGACCCCGACGAAACGATTGGGGCCGTGGTGCGCACGCGGGACGACACCAATCCCGTCTACGCGAGCGTCGGCCACCGCATTACGCTCGATGAGGCAGCAGACGTGACGCTGCGGTGTAGCCCGCGCTACAAGATCCCCGAACCGACGCGCGCGGCGCATCGCCTAAGCCAGCGCGAGGAGGTGTGACCCCCGCTGCTGGGATCGCGTAGCGCGCCCTCGTCGTGCCAGCGGCGCGCATCCGAGTGGTGCCCGCGCCTCGGGAAAAGGTCCGCCGGATCACGGCTTTTTTAGCGCACGCCGCCATGGGTCGTGCCGCGCAGCGACCGGCCCACCTGGGGCGTGTCCGGGCGGCTCTTCCGTCGCTACCCGTGGCTGCTGCGGGCATGGCGCGGGGGGCTTTGCGGCCTCCGCGAGCTCTCGCGCCTCTACGTTTCGCCGCGCTGCGCCTCAGCGGAGTCGTTTGCCTGGACGCGCACCGCGCCGCCGTCGTAGAGGGCGGGCCGGCGGTGCTTCAAAAAGAGCTTGCGCGCTGGCGCCTCGCGGCAACGCGCGAGATCGAGGTCGGCGTACAAGGTCATCTCCTCCCCGCGCGGGGCCTGCTCGCGCAGCTGGCCGAAGGGGTCCGCCACGAACGAGCCGCCGTCGAAAGTCAGGCGCTCCTCGGCGCCAACGCGGTTAGCCAGCGCCATAAAGAAGCCGTTCTGGAAGGCGCCCACGCGCAGCTCCGCCTCGAAGAGGCCGTCGGGCCATTCCCCCTCAACGCCGGCCTGCGGGACGACGACCAGGTCGGCGCCGGCCAGGGCATGGGCGCGCAAGACCTCGGGGAAGTGCCGGTCGTAGCAGATGGCCACGCCGACCCGCCCGCACGGCAGGTCGTAGACGGGCGCGGCGCGCGTTCCATCGGCGGCGTTGCCGGGCGCGTAGTAGCCCTGCTCGTGGAACCCTTCGTAGTCGGTGATGTGGAGCATGCGCGTGCGGCCCCGCAGGTTGCCGCTGCCGCCTTCAATGACGGGCGAGGTGTCGTAGGCCTCCGCCCCGTCGCGCTCATAGAGGTTCAGCACGACCGAGGCGCCGTGCTCCCGGGCGGCTTCCTGGAACGCCTCGGTGGTCGGGCCGGGGACGGGCTCGGCGAGGCTGAGGGCGTCGGGGCCGGCCTCGCGCTGCGGGTAGAACGGCGTGAACGCGAGCTCGGGAAAGACGACGAGGTCCGCGCCGGCCTCGGCCGCTTCGGTGTAGGCGTCGAGGCCGCGCCGCAGGCTGGCGTCGAAGTCCGCCGTGGGTTGCTGCTGGACGAGGGCGAGGGTGATGGGTGGGAGGGTTTGGGAGTGTGGGAGTGCGGGGAGTGGGAGCGCTGTCTTGGGAGAAACGCCGGGCGCAACGCGCCCCGCGCCGAGCGCCTATTCGCGTGCGACGACGGTCGCCGTGACGGGCAGGTGGTCGCTCGTGGCCGCCTGTGCGCCGGGCGCCAGCGGCGCGGCCACACGGACGGAGCCGTCTGCCAGCTCCGGCTGCATGGCTTCGTTGACGAGGAGGTAGTCGAGCTGGCGCTCCAGATCACCGGCCGGGTGGGTCAGGGTCTCGCGCCCGGCCAGCGGGTTGATGAGCTGGAGCGCGTTGCCGTTGCTCTCCCCATTCAGCAGAAGCTCGAGCTCGGGACTGCCTGGCAGGCTGTTGAGGTCGCCGGCGACCAAGACGTTGGCCCCGGGACGCGCCTGCACCAGGTCCGTGAGCTGGCTTCGCAGAAAGCGGATCTGGCCGGTGCGCCAGGCGGCATCGCGCTCGTCGGAGCCAGCCTTCAGGTGCAGGCCCGCCAGCGTGAAGGTGTAGCCGGGCCGCGCGAGGACGTCGGCCGCCCAGAGGCGGTTGTTGGTGAAGGCCTGTGCCGCGGGCTCGCCTTCGTCGGTGGTCTGGCCGGGAATGGGGGTGGTGACGCTCGCGTAGCTTTCGACCACACCCAGCGGGACGCGGCTCATCAGGACGACGTTCATGTACCAGCTGCGGCTCTCGGTGGCCGCGAAAAACTCGTAGCCCATCTCCGGCAGGCGCTCCTCGGCAAAGCGCTCGGCGTAGGCGGCGCTCTCGAACTCCTGGAGGACCAGCACGTCGGCGTCGAGGCGGCGTACGGCTTCTGCGAAGCGCTCGCGGCGGGCGCGCATCGAGTCGGGCGGGTCGTCCTCGCGCCCCGCGTCGATGTAGGGGTTGTCGTAGGAGTCTACGAAGTGCTGCGCGTTCCAGGCGGCCACGCGGAGGCTGTCGCCGGCGGGGTAGCTGAAGCCTTCAGGGAGCGCGGTCGCGGCGGCGGGGTCCTCGGCAGCGGAGCGGCGCGTTTCGCTCTCGTCGCCCGTGCGCGTTTCCACGCCGACCGAGCAGGCGGGCAGCAGCAGCGCCGCCGCCGCGAGCAACGCGCCAAGGAAAAAGCTCGTGGTTCGTTTTCGGAGGGCGGCGTGCATTTCGGGGAGGGGGTGCAGTGAGGAAGTCGGTAGGCGGCGTTGCTATTTCACGTCTGCACCCCCAGCGGCGCGCCCGCCGCGTGACTGCTACGCCGGCTGTCTCGCTCTACGCGGCCAGCACAGAATACACGAACTACGAACCAGCGCCGCCAAGCAAGCGGACCATTCACTATCCCTAAAACTTCAGGCGCATCCGCACATTGACCGTGCGCGGCGTCAGGTGGGTGGGGATGCGGTTGAAATCCGCGTCCCATTCGTAGTCTATCGTGTTGACCATGTCGAAGAGGTTCAGGATCTCGGCGGTAAGCTGCATCGTGACGGGGCCGCTGACGCCCTCCTCGAAGAGGCGCACGATCTTGGTGGCGCCCACGTCCACGCGGCGGTACTCAGGGTAGTGCTCGCTCATGCGGGGCCCCGACGCCTGCGCCTGCACGCCGCGCGCGATCTGCTCGCCCGGCACCGGCGGCGTGTACGGCAGCCCGCTGCCGAAGAGCGCGCGCAGGTGCAGCTTCCACGAGCGGTCGCCGGGCACGTAGTCCTGGATGAACGCGCTGAAGGTGTGGCGCTGGTCCGCCGGGCGAGGGCGCCAGCCCTCGCGGTAGCCGCGCCCGCTGGTTTCAAACTCTTCTTTGAAGTTCTCTTCGGCCACGAGAAAGCTGTAGTTGAACCAGCTCTCGAGCCCCGGCACGAACTCCCCGCGTAACTGGAGGTCGAACCCGTAGTTGCGGCCGTAGGTGTTGTTCTTCCCCGAGTATTGCACGCGCACGTTCTCGATCTGGTAGGAGACGAGGTTCGAGAGCTTCGCGTAGTACGCCTCGGCGCGCAGGTAGAGGCGCCGCTCGGGAAAGAAGTATTCCCCGCCCAGAATGGCCTGAATCGCGCGTTGCGAGGACAGGTCGCGGTTGAGCGTGTTCTCGAAACCGCCGGCCTCCTCGACCTCCTGCGCGGTGGGCGGCTCACCGCGGAGCTCGCGGTACGTGGGCTTCTGGTGGTAGATTCCCAGCGATCCGTTCAGCGTGGTCTGCTCGCTCCACTCGAACTGCGCGGAGAGGCGCGGCGACACGGTCAGCTCCTCGTTGAAGGCGTAGTAGTCGGAGCGCACGCCCGCCGTCACCAGCAGGCGGCCGGGCTGCTCGGGGAGCGCGTCGTAGACGTCCTGCACGTAGGCGCCGGCCTGCCAGGTGCCCAGCCGCGCGCGGTCCTCGAAGGCGCTCACGACGACCGTCTCGTCCGTGCTCGACAGGGTGTGCTCGGAGCGTTCGTCGAGGCGGTCGTCGAAGCCGAGGCGGCGCACGTGCCAGCCGGCCTCCGGCGCGTGGCGGCCGGCGGTGTAGTAGTAGCGCCCGCGCCCGGTGAGCGTGGACACCGTGACGCTGTTGTCGGCCACGTCGCGTTGCGTGCCGGCGCTGAGAATGCCGGTCGTCGCCCCGCTGGACGGGTCCACGCGCGTGAGGAGCGAGGACCCGCTCACATCGAGCGTCTCGGTCTCGTGGGTGCGAAAGTAGGCCGCCTCGTGCTCCATCCGAAAGCGCGGGGTGAGACGAGTCTTGAGGCGTCCGCCCAGGAAGCCCGTCGAGTAGCCCGTCGTCTCCTCCCCCTCGTAAGTGGTGTAGAAAGACTGCAGGTCCGGCGGAAACTTCGGGTTCTGGCTGATGGTGCCGAAGTACGTACGCTTCGCGCGCGGGTCGAGGCTGTACTCGTAATCTGCCCACAGGCCTAGCGCCTCGACGGCGTGGCCCTCGGCGATCTCGTACGTGGCGGACGCCTGCGCGTCGGTGTACTGCGGGGCGTAGTCGCCGCGCAGCTCCTGCGTCCCAAAGAGGCGCCCGGCCCGCGCCTCCCGCGCCGCGGCAATCCAGCTCAGGTCCATCGTCGAGGCGGCCACCTGCCCATTCACTTTGCCTTCGGGCTTGCGGTACTCGACCTTCAGCGCCGAGGAGAGCTTCCCGCCGTAGCGGGCGGGAAAGCCGCCGGCATAGAGGCGCGCGCTCTCGGTGAGCTGCGGGTTCCACAGGCCCAGGCCCTCCTGCTCGCCCTGACGCGGGCGGAAGGGCAGGTACACCTGAAAGCCGTTGATGAAGATGAGGTTCTCGTTGTAGCCGCCGCCGCGCACGGAGTACTGGCTCGACAGTTCGTTATTGGTCGCCACGCTGGGAAGCACTTTCAGCGTGCGAAAGCCGTCGGGCACGGGCGTGGGGATGTCCTCGACGCGCTCGCCGGAGATCTCGAAGACGCCGGCGGCGGGGGTTTCTTCACGCCCAGCGGTCACTTCGACCTCGTCGAGCGCCTCAACGGCCTCGGCGAGCCGCACGTCCAGGCGGGTCGTCTCCCCGCGTCGCACTGTCACCGAGTCGGCCTGCGCCTCGAAGCCGACTGACGAGAAGCGCAGCCGGTACTGGCCGACGGGCAGGCGCAGGCGGTAGCGGCCCTCGCCGTCGGCGCTGGTGCCGTAGTTGGTCCCGGCCACCAGCACCGTGGCGGCCGGCACGGGCGCGGTCGTGTCCGCGGCGGTGGTGACGTGGCCAATGACGGTGCCCCAGTTTCCGTCCCCCTGCGCGCGGGCGGACCCGGCGGCAAGGCCGGCCACGAAGAGCAACGCGGCAACGGCAGCGGTCAGACGCATCGGGCGCGAAGAAGCACAGAAGCGAGAAGCGCGAGCGTCGTAGCCGTTCGGCCGATAGGCGCGGGCGCTGCCGGGAGAAATGCGGCGAGAAAGGTACGCCACGCGCCGCCGCGATGCAAGCGCGTCGCCCGCCGGACGCCCCGCCGCTACGCCCCCACCCGCGCGGCGTGCTTCTGGCGCAGCTTCGCCAGCTTCGGATCGATGACCGCGCGGCAGTAGGCAGCCTCCGGGTTGCGCCGGTAGTAGTCGTGGTGCGCCGGCTCCGCCTCGTAGAAGGTCTCCTGCGGCGCGACCTCCGTCACGATACCCGAGTAGACGCCCTCATCTTCGAGGCGCTCGATGGTCTCCTCCGCCGCTTCGCGCTGCGCCTCGTCGTGGTAGAAGATGGCCGAGCGGTACTGCGTGCCCACGTCCGCGCCCTGACGGTTGAGCTGGGTGGGGTCGTGGATGGTGAAGAAGATCTCCAGCAGGTCGCGGTAGGCGATCACGCAGGGGTTGTAGGTCATCTGCACGGCTTCGGCGTGGCCAGTTTCGTCGCGGCACACCGCGCGGTAGCTGGGGTCTTCCACGTGGCCGCCGGTGTAGCCGCTGGTCACGCCTTCGACGCCTTCGACTTCCTGGAAGGCGGCTTCGAGGCACCAGAAGCAGCCTCCGGCGAGCGTGGCCTGGGCGTCGTCGCTGGAGGGAGAGCCGTTCGTCTTCATAGAGCAAGAAGGTACTTTGGAAGAAGCGCACGTGGCCGAACGTCAGCGCGCCGGGGGCGCTTCCCGTTTCGCGCGGGATTCAAGCGTGCCTCCTTCGTCAGCGGCCGGCCCTCGAGAAGGCCGCGCCGGGCTGCCAGTGGTAGAGCGCGACGGCGGGCCGGGGATCGGTAAAGGTGACGGCGAGCGCGTAGCCCCCGCCCGGCCGGACGCGCGCGGCGACAGCGCGCGGGTACACGTCCTGGCTGCGCGTGGGGCCGGGGACAGTGAGGCGCGCTTCGAGCCGCCCGCCGGGACCGAAGGCGTCGACGCGCAGGCGCCCTGCGCGCAGGTTCAGCGCGAAGAGCCGGTCCCGCGTCGCGGCCACGTCGGGCATCAGCAGGGGCGGCTGGCGGAGGTCGCCCTCGGCGTAACGGCGCGTGCGCGGGAGCATCGGCGAGTCGAAGCCGGTGAGCCGGAGCGCGCGGGCCGTGTCGCGGCGGCCCGCGAGGTTGAGCGGCAGGCGGTGGAGCACTGGGCGGTAGCCACTGGTGCTGACCAGCGAGTCGCGCCACGCTTCCAGCGGGCCTGCGTGGTGCCACTGCGGGCCCGTTAGCGCGCGACTGGCCACGACCTGTCCACCTGGGCCGTGGCGCGTGACCGTCGCCTTCCCGTCTTCTCCGATGGTCTTGGCAAAGAGCGCGCCGCCCGTCGCCATGCCCCACAGAAGGGGCGCCTCGCCCGCAGCCGGGAGTGCCAGCGCCACATTTCGCGCCACGCGCCCCCCGGCCACGAAATGCACGCGCCGCTCGCGCGGGCTCAGCGCCAGCAGCGTGTCGCCCCGCTGCCCAATGAGGTAGGGCGTGGCGAAGCGCTCGGAGCGCACCGTGCGCGCGAGCCGGCCTGTTCCCGAAAAGAGAAACAGCGCCTCGCGCTCCGCATCGCTCACCGCTACCCGCGCAGGTCCGTTGTCCCCCGGTGACAAAAACAGCGCCGTGCGCGGAAATTGCAGCGGCACGTCTTCGGAGGCATCCGCCCGCCAGACGCGGCGGAGCGTGTCCACCAAAACCGACTGGGCGACCCGGCGGGAGAGCGAGTCGGCCGGGAGGAGCGCGCGGGCCGGCCCGGAGCCCGCGCAGGAAGACGGCAAGCACCCGCCCCCCACCATTAGCAGCAGGAGCAGGAGCGTGGCCGGCAGAAAGGCCCCGTCCGCGAGCGAACAGGAAGTGCGCGAATTCGTCATCGAGACGGGTGAAGCGCGAGGAACGCGAGGCAGACAGCCGCGCGCGCAAGCAACGCGAGGCTTGTATGAGCGTGGCGATAGAGAGGGTTCGGCCGGGCAACGCAACTCATTCCGGCGATAGAAAAGGGAGAAAGCGTTGTAGCAGGTTAGCGCTAAACCGCTGCTTATCGCTTGCGAAGCGCAAGAAAAAGTGTGCGTTGCAGAGTGTTGCGGCGCAACGCGTTGCTGCGCGCTTCTACTTCGCGGCCACCCCCGCCACGTGCGGGCGCACCGGATTCAGCACGCCGCCGGCGTGGAAGCGCTCGATCTCGACCTCCGCAAAGCCGGCCTGCCGGATGAGCGCGCCCGTGGCCTGGTCGGGCCGACAGCCGTCGGCGAGGCGGCGCCACGCGGGCTTCACGAGGCGTTGCGCGCGGCGGCGGGCCGTGCCTGCGCGGGCGGCCACGTGCTCAATGAAGTAGAACCGTCCGCCAGGCCGCAGGACGCGCCGCACCTCCGCCAGCGCCCGGGCTACGTCATCCACCGAGCAGAGCACCAGCGTCGAGATAGCCGCGTCCGCGCTGGCGGTCTCGAGCGGGAGCGCTTCGGCGCGGCCCGCGTGGACGGTCGCGTCTACACCGCACGCCTCGGCCTTGCGGCGCAGGGGCGGGTGCATGTGCGGATTCGGCTCCACAGCCGCCAGGCGGATGTCCGCCGGTAGGTGCGGCAGGTTCACGCCCGTGCCGGGGCCGATCTCCACTACGCGGCGGCCGGGGGCGAGCCCCTCGAAGAGATGCGCCTTGCGCTCGCCATAGAGGCGCTCCTGCGCGCCATCAGAGAGCCGCATGAGCGCGGCGAAGTAGCGCTGGGAAAGGCTCATTGGAAGCGTGTGGGTGGGGGGAAGTGAACTGGCGAACCGTCGCTCGCTCATGCGCCCAGCGCCCCGTAGAGCAGGCGCGCGGCTACGACCAGCGCGAAGGCGGCAAAGGTCCAGCGCAACACCCAGTCGGGCGCGTTGCCCGAGGCGTGCACGCCGAAGCGCGCACCCGGGATGGACGGCCCGGCCAGGAGCGCCGCGCGCGCGAAGTCCACGTACCCAACGGCGGTGGCGGGCCGGCCGGGCACGCCCCACCCGCTGGCGGCGTAGCTAACGATGCCCACCAGCGAGATTAGCACGACGGTGCCGCTGGAGGTGCCCGAGGCCCGCTCCATCGGTAGCTTCAGCAGGCGGTGGTAGGCCGGCACCAGCACGACCCCGCCGCCTACTCCGGCCGCCGGCGAGATAGTACCGGCCCCGATCCCAATTCCGGCCAGGCGCGGCCAGGCGCGCCGCGCGCTTCCTTCAGGGGCGGCGTGGCCGCCCGGCCCGTTCGCCTCGCTGTCCCCCGTCACCATGCGTGCCGTGACTCCCACCAGCAGCACGCCCAGCACGACCTGGAAAACCGTCTCGTCGTACCACGGTTGCGTGGTGACGAGCTGCGTCGTGAGGACGACGGCGACGGCCGCGCACAGCCCCACGCGCCACGCCACGCGGGGCAAGAGGCTCCCGGCCCGCCATCGGTAGAAGGCGCTCGACGCGCCGACGACCAGCGTGCAGAAAAGACTCGACCCCGCCGTGAGCTTCGAGATCACCGTCCCGCCGATCCCCGCCGCACCGAAGTAAAAGAGCAGCACCGGTCCGAAGATCAAGCCTCCCCCAATCCCGAGGAGGCCGGCCACGAACCCGGCCGCCAGCCCGATGCCCAGCAGAAGAGCAATCTGTACGGGGTCCATTCCTGGGGTTGGGGGAGCAGGAGTAGGGAGAGTCGGGAGAACGCAAGTAGAAAAGCCCCCCTCCTCTCCCATCTCCCGCACTCCCATACTCAGTCCAAAGCGTCGCGGTAGGCGCCCTCCTTGCGGAGGAGCGTGGCGGCGCGCCGGGCTTGCGTGTCGTGGCGCAGCGAAGCGCGGATCTGCGCCTTCTCGCCGGCGGAGCGAGCTAGGATCTCCGCGCGCAGCTCTTCTTTGAGCGCCTCGGCGTGCTCCTCGAAGCCGTTCTGCTTTTCTTGTCGCAACGCCGCGCGCAGGGCGTCCATCTCGTCATTTGCGGCGTCGTAGCCGCCAGTGCGCAACGCCCCGGCCAAGCTGCTCGCGCGGCGTTGCACGTCAGTTTGGTAGTCGATACCCTCGGTCTCCAGCCAGTCGCGGAAGGCGGCCAGCGTCTGGTCGGTCGGGGAGAACGACGCGTCCACGGCCGGGTGCGTGGCGGCGTACTCGTTGGCGAAGAAGAAAAACGCTGCGCGCCGCTCGAGCGCTTCCTCCAGCGGGCTCGGGGCCGGCGGAGCCACGCGCACATCCGGCGCGATGCCGTTGCTGCTCTCCACGTCGCGCCCGTCGTCGGTCGAGAAGGTTTCGTCCTGCTGGTAGGCGCGCGTGAGGCTGTCGGAGCGCGTGTGGCTGACCGACTGGATCGAGCGCCCGCTGGGGGTGAAGTACTGCGCGGTCGTCATCTTGAGCTTCGCGCCGTAGGGCAGCTCGCGCACCACCTGCACGAGCCCCTTTCCAAAGGTCGTCTCACCGACGACGAGGCCGCGGTCATGGTCCTGGACCGCGCCGGCGACGATCTCGGAGGCAGAGGCACTGATCTCGTCTACCAGCACCACCAGCGGGACCTCTGGCAGGAGCGGCGCGCTCGGGTTGCGGTAGGTATTGTCCGCTTTCTCGGTGCGTCCGCGCGTAGAGACGACCTCCGCGCCTTTTTCCAGGAAGAAGCCGCTGATCTCGACGGCCGCGCCCAGCAGGCCGCCGGGGTTGCCGCGCAGGTCGAGCACCACGCCGCCGAGGCCCGCGCCCTCGGCCTGCTCGCGGAGCGCTTGCAGCGCCTTGCGCGTCTGCGCCGGCGACTCGCGAGTGAAGCGTTCCAGCTTCACGTAGCCGACGCGGCCTGCGGAGGGGGCTTTCGCCGAATCCCGTCCCAGAAAGCCGCGGTAGGCCACGGCGTCGGGGTCCACCTGCTCGCGCGAGAGGGTAAACGTCAGCGGCTCGACCTCGCCCGCGCGCTCGACGGTGAGCGTGACGCGCGTCCCCGGCTCCCCGCGCAACAGGTTCTGCACGTCTTTTTTCGAGAGGGCTTCGGCGGGTTGCCCGTCCACTTTTTTGATGAGGTCGCCGGCGCGCACGCCCTGCCGGTAGGCGCTGGCCCCACGCGCCGGAGCCGTGACGACCAGCCGCTCCCCGCGTCGCCCCACACGCAGCCCCACGCCTCCGTAGCTCCCGCGCTGGATGATCGAGAGGTCGGCGCTCTTGCCTTCGCCGATGTAGGCGGTGTACGGGTCTAGATCGGCGAGCATCGCGTCCATGCCCGCGCGCATCAGCTCCTTCGGCGGGATTTCCTCGACGTAGCCAGTCGCCAGCTCTTCGTAGGCGGCCCCGAAGATCTCGAAGTTCTTGCGCAGGGCGAAGAAGTCGTCATCCGGCCAGAGAAAGCCGCCGGCCGCCCCGACGACGAGCGCCACCAAGGCGACGGCGAAGGGACGAGCGCGCCGGAGGCCGTTTTTCATGGCATGCGGGAGCGTAAAAGTTCGTAAGCGCATAGCGGCGCGGGCGAGCACAGGCTGCTCGGCCCCACGCGCGCAACCCCGCCAGCTACGCCTCCTTCTTGCGGCGGCGCGCCGTGAGGGTAGAGACGTAGATCGACGCCTCGTAGAGCAGGAAAAGCGGTACGGCCACGAGAATCTGCGAGACTGGGTCAGGCGGCGTGAAGAACGCGGCCAAGACCAGCACCACCGTCAGGGCGTACTTGCGGTACTCTCGCAACATCGCCGGCGTCACCAGACCCATCTTCGTCAAGAGGAAGACGGCCACGGGCAGCTCGAAGAGAAAGCCCGTTCCCAGCGTCCAGAAGAGCATCAGGTTAAAGTAGCGGATGATGTCCCACTCGTTGACGATCTGCTGGCTCAGAGCGTACTGCTGAAAGAACTGAAGCGCGATGGGCGAGAGAATGAGGTAGCCGAAGGCCACGCCCACCAAAAAGCAGAAGCTCGCAAACGCCGACGAGAAGCGCAGGCTTTCCTTCTCGTGCGGGTAGAGCGCCGGCTCGATGAACTTCCACAGGTAGTACACCACCACCGGCGAGCCGATCACGAACCCGCACGCGGCCATCACGCCAATGTCGGCGAAGAACTGGCCGGTGACGGTGCGGTTCAGCAGCGTGATCTCGACCGCGTCGAGGCCGAGGACGCGGTACATCAAGAAATCCGGCGAGAGCGGGCCCAACAGCACCTCGCGCAGGATCCAGTCGCGAAAGACGACAGCCACGACGATGCCGCCGACCAGCCCGGCGAGGCCCTTGAAGATCGTCCAGCGCAGCGCCTCGAGGTGGCCGACGAACGACATCTCCCCGTCCGGTGGCAACGCAGGCTGCTGGCCCGTCGTGCCATCCCCTGCGGGGCCGGCGGGGGGCGCTTGGCCGGGCGGAGCGGAGCGGGGAGACGGCGAAGAAGGACGCGAGTCGGCCATTTCGATTTCGGATTTGCGATTGGGGATTCGGGATGGGGGGCCGCTCGCGGGTCACTCCAAAACTCCCAATCCAAGATACTAAAGCGAGTCGTTCGTGCTGGGGCTGCCTTCGCGCAGGTTCAGGTCCAGGAGCGCGTCGACCCAAAGGCCGTCAGCCTCCAAGCGCGTGCGTCCGCTCGACCACGTGAAGCTGAAGAGCGTCATCAAGCCGGCCACCTCGAAGCCCTCTTCCCGGAGCAACGCGACCGCGCGTGTGGCGCTGCGCCCGCTGTTGAGGATGTCGTCCACCAAGACGACGGGTTCGTCGCGGCGCAGCGGCCCCTCGACGAGGCGGTTGCGCCCGTGCCCCTTGCGCTCCTCGCGGATGAAGCCGCCCTTGAGCGCGGGGAGCGCGTCGCTGCCGTCGGCCCCGTCGGCGCTGAGCACCGACGAGACGATTCCGAAAGCCCCGAAGCCGTAGCCGGCCACCTGGCGCTCGCCCTTCGCGCGGAGGCGCCCGGCGAGGACCGCCCCCACTTCGCCGAACATCTCGCCGTCGAGCATGGGCACGCGCGTATCCAGCAGCCACCCGATGGGTTGCCCGCGCGGGTCGGTGATTTCTTCCTCTTCGTGGCACACCAGCGAGCGCTCGTAGAGGCGCCGCCCCAGCTCCACGAGGTCGGCGTAAGTGGACGAAGGGAGCGTGCGCTGGTTCATCGGAATGGGACGTACTGCTACTCGTGAGAGGGGCTGCTTTCTGAAAACCCCTTGCTGCGGGATGCGTTCCGGCTTTTGAGTGGGGGAGTGCGAGGCATGGGGGGCGTTTTGTTTGAAAAGGCGGCTGTAAAGGCGAGCGCTTGAGCGCTCGCGCTGCGGTTTGTTGCCTTCTTTCGTGCCGCGCCGGCAGCGTCTCTCGCTCCCAAACCCCGTACTCCCAAACTCCTGCCCCCAGACTACGCCACCACG
>PXTT01000062.1 GCA_003022535.1 Bacteroidetes bacterium QS_9_68_14 | reverse complement strand
CTCTTCGACCAGATCTGCGAGCAGCCGGATTACTACCCCACGCGCACCGAAATCCGGATCATGCGCGCTAACATGGGCGAGATGGTCGAGAAGGTCGGCCCGGGAGCGCTCCTGATCGAGTACGGAAGCGGAACGAGCGAGAAGACGCGCCTGCTTCTGAACGCCCATCCCTCGCTGGCCGGCTACGTGCCCATCGACATCGCGTGCTTGCACGTGACGGAAGCCGCCGAGGCCATCCAGCAAGAGCACCCGGACCTGCGCGTGGAGCCGCTCTGCGCCGACTACACCGAGGACTTCGAGCTGCCGGACGTCAACGGCGACGCCCGCCGCCGCGTGGCATACTTTCCCGGTTCGACCATCGGGAACTTCGACCCCGAGGACGCGCAAGACTTCCTCGCGCGGATCGCCGAGACGGTGGGCGAGGGTGGGGGGCTGATGCTGGGGGTGGACCTGATGAAAGACAAGGAGACCCTGCGCGCGGCCTACAACGACCGCGAGGGCGTCACCGCCGCCTTCAATGAAAACCTGCTGCGCCGCATGAAGCGCGAGCTGGGGGCGGAGCTGGACGAAGAGCAGTTTGCCCACGAAGGCCGCTACAATCCCGGGCGCGGTTGCATGGAGATGCACCTCGTTAGCCAGACCGACCAGGCCATCGTGATCGGCGACGAGGCGTTTTCCTTCCCTGAAGGGGAGACGATCCGCACGGAGCGCTCCTACAAGTTCACCCGCTCCGGCTTCGCGCGGATGGCCAAGCGCGCCGGCTTCCGCGTGGACACGGTCTGGACGGATGAGGACGACCTCTTTAGCGTGCAGTACCTGGAGGTGGAGTAACCCCCCTCGGGCTCGACGGCGGACCGTGTACGGCCGTCTTCCGGTCCGCCGGTACGTCGCTGCCGACGGGCGTTGCCGCTGGTGGAGGAAGCTCCCCCGGCGCGTGGCTGAACGAGAAACGCCAAGCGCCCCGCACCCTGCGCCAAGCGCACTCTACACAACCCCGCCGTAGCCCAGCGCCGCGAGCTCGGCGTAGGGCAACGCCAGCCCGAAGGCCGCCCCGCCGGCCGCCTGGGTTGGCGTGTGCGCCCCGACTCGCACGCGCGCCCACGCGAGCGCAGCCAGGAGGACGACCAGCACGCCCACCGCGGCGGGGGTCAGCAGCGCTTCTTGAAGCGCGCGGTCGGGCCACGGCGTCTGCGCCACGAACAGCAGCATCGAGATGAAGCTTCCCAGCGCGGCGGTGTGGATCGATATCTTCCACCGCAGCGTCACGCCGAGGATCAGGAGCGTGTTGCCGGCGTGGATGCCCGCCAGCGCGGCCAGGAGCGCCGCGCCCGTCTCGGCGGTGGTCCAGAGCGTGAGCACGGCGCCGAGGTAGGCAGCCACGCTCACCAGTAGCGGGCGCCAGCGGGCCGCGCGGTCGGGCACCTCCATCGAGGCAACGCGCGCCCCGCGCCACAGCCGCGCCACGTAGGCCAGCGGTAGCAGGGCGAAAAAGACGAATCCCACGCTCACCGCCCATCCGATTTCCGAGAGGGGCGCGCCGAGGTGCGCCAGCACCAGCCCGAAGAGCAGCGGCGGCAGCACCAGCGGGTTCACCACGTGGCTGAGCCCCTGCGCGAGGCGCGTGGCGGCCGGCGAGTCGGAGGCTCCGCCGCGAGACGCCGGCGCCTCGGGGTCGAGCGGGTTGGCGGGCGGGGCGTCGCGGGGCATAGCGGACGGGAGAGAGAAAGCAACGCCGCTCGCGGTATGGCAAGCGCCGGCTGCCGCAGGGGTTGCGGGAAGCTCCCGGCGTTCAGTCGCCAGCGCTCAGCTTTTCGCAGCGCGATGTTTCGTGCGGGCCGGCGGGCGCGCAGCACTCCAAGAGTGCTTCTTCCCGTTGGCTAGGGCGCCTAACGAAAACGCCTGCCTCCCCAGGCCCCCGTCCCCGAACGGATCAATACGCCTGCGCGAAGAGCACGCGTCCCTCGGATGGCTTGCCGCTTAGCATGCCCTCGCCTGGCTCGCGCTCCGCTTCGCCGGGCAGCGGCACGAGGCGGATGGTGGCTTTCGTCTCGTCCTGGATGCGCGCTTCGGTTTCCTCCGTGCCATCCCAGTGGGCCCAGACGAACCCGCCCTCGGCGATGGCCTCTTGAAACGCGTCGTAGTCGTCGACGACGCGCGTGCGCTCCTCGCGACGGGCCTTCGCTTGGTCGAAGAGGCCCTGCTGCACGTCGGCGAGCGTGTCGGCGAGCGTGTCGGCGAGGCCCTCTTGCGCGACGTTCTCTTTGCCGTCCTGGTCGCGGCGGGCCAGCTCAACGGTGCCATTCTCCAAGTCGCGTGGCCCCAGCCCCAGGCGCACGGGCACGCCCTGCAGCTCGTGCTCGGCGAACTTCCAGCCAGGGCGCTGGGTGTCGCGGTCGTCAAGCTTCGCGCGGATGCCGGCGTCGCTGAGTTCTTCGAGCAGCGCGTCGGCGCGGTCCATCACGTCGGCTTGCTGATCGTCGTCGAAGTAGATGGGCACGATAACGACCTGCGTGGGCGCGAGCTTCGGCGGGAGGACGAGGCCCTGGTCGTCGGAGTGGGTCATGATGAGGCCGCCGATGAGGCGCGTGGAGACGCCCCAGCTCGTGGCCCAGACGTACTCCTCTTCATTGTCCTGGTTGGCGAAGGTGCAGTCGAAGGCCTTCGCAAAGTTCTGCCCTAGGAAGTGGCTCGTACCGGCCTGGAGGGCCTTGCCGTCCTGCATGAGCGCCTCGATGCAGTAGGTGTCCACCGCGCCGGGAAAGCGCTCCGACGCGGTCTTGACGCCGGCCAGGACGGGCATTGCCATGTACTCCTCGGCGAAGGTACGGTAGACCTCCAGCATCCGGCGCGTTTCTTCCTCGGCCCCTTCACGCGTAGCGTGGGCGGTGTGGCCTTCTTGCCAGAGAAACTCGGTCGTACGCAGAAACAGGCGCGTGCGCATCTCCCAGCGCACCACATTGGCCCACTGGTTGATGAGCAGGGGCAGGTCGCGGTAGGACTGAATCCAGTCGGCGTACTTGTTCCAGATGACCGTCTCGCTGGTAGGGCGGACCACCAGCGGCTCGCCCAGCTCGCTCTCGGGGTCGGGCACGAGGCCGCCCTCGTCCTCATCCTCGCTCTCGATCAGGCGTGAGTGGGTGACGAGGGCGACCTCCTTGGCAAAGCCCTCGACGTGCTCGGCCTCGCGCTCCAGGAACGACTGCGGCACGAAGAGGGGGAAGTAGGCGTTTTCGTGGCCGGTTTCCTTGAACATCTCGTCGAGGGTGTCCTGCATCCGTTCCCAGAGGGCATAGCCGCGGGGGCGGATCGTCATGCAGCCCCGCACAGGGGAGTAGTCAGCCAACTCGGCCTCACGCACCACGTCGAGGTACCACTGAGAGTAGTCGTCGGCGCGGGCGGTGACGGCGTCGGCCATAGTGAGCAGAGGGTGAAGGAAAAATAAGACAGTGCACCGGCGGTGCCCCTCGTTGGAAGCCGAGCGCAAGACATGAGGCCGGAAACGGACTGGCGGCGCGATTTTTGCCAGTGAAGAAATCGTGTGGCGACATTTCGTGTTGCCTTTCGCGCCGCTCCGGCAGCTTACCGAAGCGAGGACCGTTGGCAAAGACCCTGCGCACGGTACCGTGCGCCTGCGCAATATAGCGCCGTCGCGCTGGCACTTTCAAAGCAACCGGGCCACGCGTTCGGCGAAGATTCCCTCAAGAGCGACGTTGCCGCGCCTTCGCACTCGCCGCACGAACCGGCTGCCCTGCCGCGTCTCGGTGATCCTGGCTCCTTCTTCTCCTCGCCTGCGCCGCCCGTCGTCATGACTCGCTTCACTGCCCGCCTTTCGCGCCTGCTCGCCTCGGCCGTCCCGCTCGCGCTGGGGGCCGTCCTGCTCGGCGGCTGCTACACGCAGCTCCAGACGACCGACCAGCGCGCCCCGCGCACCGACCGCCCGAAGCCCCGCTACGATGAGGACTATGATGAGGACCGCTACGAGGAGCGCGAAGGCGACTCCCGGGACCGGCCGTACTACGAGGAACGGCGCTATGACGAACGGGGGCGCTACGACTCGTACGACGCGTACTACGACCGCTACTATGGCGATGCGCGGGGCTACGAGGATTTCGAGGATGGGTACGAGGAAGGCTACGAAAGCGGATTCCTCGACGGACGCCGCTCGCTCTATGCGCGCTATCGGGGCTACGACCCGCTGTACCGCGACCCGTTTTTCAGCAGCTTCGCTTTCGGGATCGGCTTTCCGGGCCCGAGCTTCGCGCTCGCGCTACGCCTCGGCAACGCCTACGGCCCGTACTACCGCCCCTACTATCGAAGTCATCCGTACTACAGAGGCTACCGCCGTCCCCTCTACGGCAGTCGCTACGGTGGATACGGGAACTACGGATACGGCGGCTACCACGGGTACGTCGACTATTACGGCTACAACCGCTACTACGACGATGACGACGACGAGCGTGGTCGCTACGAGCGCCGCGCCCCGACGCTGGGCCGCCGCTCGCGCGCAGGCCGCCGGGGCGACCGCCGCGCGCAACGCCGGCGATCCCGCGAGGCGCGCCGCGAGCGCGCCGAACGCCGCCGCGAAGAACGCGAAGAACGCGCCGATCGCGAAGAACGCACCGAACGCCGTGAGCGCCGCGCCGAGCAACGTCGCAAACGGGCCGAGCGACGCCGCAAGCGTGCTGAGGACCGCCGCGAGCGCTCGCGGCGCCGTCGCGGCGGCGACGATGATGACGATCGCTCGCGCCGCAGCCGTCGTGACGATGACGACGATCAGTGAAGCGCGCGCTTTTGAGCGCGTGGCGGGGCGCCATCTGTGCACGGGGAAGCCCGTCAGCCGAGGACGGGCTTTTCCTTTGCCGGTTCGCGGTTGTGCGATATGGCGCAACCCGTTTACAAACAGATGCTTGACATGAAGACATCTCTTCCCAGAAAGAAGCGTGGCTGGGGGCGGAGCGCGGGCGTCGTAGGAGCGGTGCTGCTCGTGGCGTTGCTCGGCGGGGCCGCCGCCGTCGGCCTGCCTGCGGCCACGCGAGCGCAGACGGCCTCCGACGCCCTCCAGTTTTCGCAGCGCGCCTCCGCGGTCGGGAATGCGCGCGTGCTGGGGCGGGGCGGCACCGGGCGGGCCGGCATCGCGGGAACCAGCGCGCTTTACTACAACCCCGCCGGCCTCGGCTGGATGGAGGCATCAGCGGCCACCGGGGCGCTCGCCATCATCGGGACCGGGGACGAGGCGCGCTACCAGGTCGGCACGCGCGATCCTACGCAGCAGAGCGAAAGCGTGAGCGACTTCGGCGGCCACCTCGCGCTGGCGTACGAGTTTCCCACCCAGCGTGGCTCGCTCGTCTTCGCGGGGGCCTACCACCAGGTCAGCACGTTTGGGCGCACGTTCTCGTTCGCCGGGCGCAACAGCAGCAACTCCGTCACCGACACGTTTTTGCCCGAGTCCGGCGAGTATTTCATCGGCGAAGACGGCCGGCCCGCGTTCCCGCCCGAAGAGGCGAGCAGCCTGCTGCCGTTCGTGGCCTACGAGGCGGGTGCGGTCGGCTTCTACCCCGGCGACGAGTACCCCTTTCGGCAGGCCGTCGTGCCGGAAACGACCGTCGAGCAACGCGGCACCGTCACGCGGGACGGCCGCACGCAGGAGCTAAACCTCGGGGCAGGCGTAGAGGCGGCCCCGGGCGTGATGCTGGGGGGCTCGGCGAATGTCTCCTTCGGGAGGTACCGCTACGAAAATGAGTACGTCGAAGAAGACGTGCTCAACGAAAACCGCCCGGGAGACTTTTCTATTCCGCTGGAGGGAGGCACCCTGCGGGGCTTCGACCGGCTGACGTATAACGAACGCTTCGAGTCGAACCTGGTGGGCTTGAACCTGCGCGGCGGAGTTTCGGCGAAAGCCCGGCCCGGCGTGCGCGTAGGCACGACCGTGGAGACGCCGACTTTCTACTATGTCGATGAGGAGTTTACGCAGGCCGAGATCACGATGGTCTTCGACGAAGGCTTCGGCGGAGACAACACCCGCTCCTATGGCAATCTGCCCGAAGACGAAGGCGTCGGAGAATCCAAGTACCGCGTGCGCACCCCTTGGCGCCTGGGGGCCGGTGCGCAAATTAGCCTGCTGCCGCTCACGGGCGGCGTGGTTGATCTCACCCTGTCCGCCGACGTGGAGTTTCTGGACTGGTCGCAGCTCGATCTGGACTCCGATGCGGTGGATCTCGACGGCCCCAACTCTCCGGACGTTTTCGCCGATGAGAACTTCCAGTCCGTCGTCAACACCAACCTCGGGGCCGAGCTGCGCGTCGGCGGGGCGGCGTTGCGGGCGGGGTTTGCCTCGCGCCCCGACCCTATCGAAGGCGAATTCGAGCTCGACAGCGGCGAGACGACCGACGCGAGCCGCGTGGCCTACTCCCTCGGGGCCGGCTACCGCTTTGTCGAGAACGTCCGTGTGAACGTGGCTTGGCTGACCGCGCGCTACGCCCAGCAGTACCGCCCGTACGCCAGCCCCGATTCCGTGCCCGGCGAGTCGGAAGGCATCACGGCGCCCTACGTGGACCAAGACATCACGCGCAACCGCTTCCTCGTCGGCGTGCGGTACGCGTTTTAGCGCCCGGCCGCCCGTTGTTCGGTCTGCGAAGCATCAGGCGCCCGACCGCTGGCCTCCCGGCGGCTATGGCGCCGATCGCTTCACGAGCCCCCACGCGCCGTGTCAGCCGGTGGGGCGGCGGCAGCCTGAAGGCTGTCGCGCGTCTGGCGGAAGCGTTGCACGTCGCGGTTGTGCTCAGCGAGGGTTTCGTTGAAGTAGTGCCCGCCGCGCCCCGTGGCTACCGCATAGAGGTAGTCGTGCTCCTCGCGCCCCAGGACGGCCTCGAGGGCTTGCTCCGACGGGTTCGTGACCGGCCCGGGCGGCAGCCCAGAGATCTGGTATGTGTTGTACGGATGCTGGATCTGGTAGTCTTCGTAGAGGAGGCGCCGCTTCCGGCCCTCTTTCTGGAGAATGGCGTACTGCACGGTCGGGTCGGCCTGGAGGGGCATCCCCTCGTCGAGGCGGTTGAGGTAGACCCCTGCCATCGTGGGCAGCTCTTCCCCGAGCCCCGTCTCCCACTGAATGATGGAGGCGAGCGTGACGACCTCGTCTTTCGAGAGGCCCAGGCTGTCAGCGCGGCGGGCGCGGGCCTCGGTCCAGAACGTCTCGAACTGGTCTTTGGCGCGCCGGATGATGCGCACGGGCGGATCGGGCCAGCGCACCTGGTAGGTTTCCGGCATCAGGTAGCCGAAAAGGTGCGTCGTGTCGGTCTCGAGCTCCTGCGCGAGGGCGCTCGAGTCGAGGGCCGCGAGAAAGTCATCCTTCTGGAAGCCCATGTCCTGCGCGGCTCCTTTGGCGATGGCCTCCGGCTGTTTGCCCGGCAGGATCGTCACGTTGACCGGCGACTGCTGGCCGCGGTAGATTCTACCGAGGATCTCGCGGCTGGAGGCCCCGCTGGCGAAGCGGTAGTAGCCGGGGTCCAGGTAGTTGCCCCAGCCGGCCCCCCGCAGGTCGGTGGCCCGCTCGAACCACTGCATTCGCTGGCGCGAGGCGAGAATGCCGCTGGCTTCCAGCGAGTCGAGCACCGTCGGGAAGCGCGCCGGGCGCGGGATCTTGACGCCACGCTCGCCCTCGTAGCTGGTCGTGTTGCTGCTAAAGGCGACCCAGTAGCCGGCCCCGGCGGCTCCGAGGCCCAGCACCACGAGCACCGCGCCGGCGATGAGGAGGCTCTTTTTCATCAGGGTGAGAGAGAAAAGAAGGGGAGAGGGAGCGTGGCCGACGGCAGCAGCCGCAGGGGCCTGGCGCTGGCTCCTGGAAGGGCGGCGGGACTAAAGCAACGCGCCTGCTCTGCATACCGAGAGAGGAAAGCGCCGGCCGGCGAAGTGTTCACCGCGCGGGCGGGGCGGGCCGTTGCTTCTGCGTGCCGGCCGCTGCCAGCGTCAGGCCCGGATCGGCGTCGAGGGTAAGCGCTCGCTCCGCGCCGCCGGGGGACGGGTCGTGGCGGCGGCGGTGCGCAGCCGCGCAGATCATAGCTGCGTTGTCGGTGCAGTATTCGGGGCGGGGCACGAAGAGGCGGCGGCCCGTGGCTTTGGCGCGCTGGCGGGCCATCGCGCGCAGGCGTCGGTTGGCCGCCACGCCGCCGACGAGGGCGAGGTCGGCCGAGCCGGTGTCCTCGGCCGCCTCAAAGAGCACGTTCACGAGCACCTCGGCGATGGCTTCCTGGATCGCGGCACACAGGTCCGCGCGGTGGCGGTCGAGGTAGGCGGCGCGCTCCGTCTCGTCGCCCACGTCGCGCAGGTGGTAGAGCACAGCCGTCTTGAGCCCGCTGAAGGAAAAGTCGTAGCTCGGGGCATCGCCGCCGCCGCCGGGCCGCGAGCGCGGGAAGCGGTGAAAGGCCGGGTCGCCCTCTGCCGCGCGCTGCCCGATCTCGGGGCCGCCGGGGTAGGGCAGATCCAGGAGCCGGGCCGTTTTGTCGAAAGCTTCGCCGGCGGCATCGTCGCGCGTCTGGCCCAGCAGGCGGGGCGCCGCGCCCGCCTCCGGGGCGAGCAGGAGTTGCGTATGCCCGCCACTGGCAATGAGGCCGAGCAGCGGCCACGCCGGCCGCCCGTTTTCCCGCGAATCCTCTTCCAGAAAGATCGACGCGAGGTGCCCGTCGAGGTGGTCCACGCCCACCAGCCGCGCGCCGAGGCCGAAGGCCAGCGCCTTCGCGTAGCTCAGCCCCACCAGGAGCGCGCCGCTGAGGCCTGGCCCGCGTGTGACGGCCACCGTGTCGAGGTCGTCGGCGGCCACGCCGGCCTCGCGCAGCGCCGCCTCTACGACTGGAGCGATGAGGCGTTGGTGCGCGCGGGAGGCGACTTCCGGCACGACGCCCCCAAAGTCGGCGTGCTCAGTCTGCGTGCTGGTGACGCTCGAGCGCAGGCGCCCCCCGGTCATGACCGCCGCGCACGTGTCGTCGCACGAAGTTTCGATGCCGAGGATCGTTGCTTCGGGCATGTGGAGCGCGGGAACGTGGGGACACGGAAGAACAGGGCGTACTCGGGCTGTCGCGTCGCCGTTCGGGGCCTCGACGTGAAAAAGCAACGCGCCGCGGGACGTGACTTTCGCCAGGCCACACCGTACTTTCTGAGGGTCCACGGCTGCGCTGTCGCTCGTCGCCCGTGCGCGCTACCGGAAACCACGTCTGGACTGCCGGTGCCTCGGAAAACCTGGGGGCGCCGGGCCGACGAGCGTAGCGGAGCGTCCTCGTGACAGTCTTCTCACTTCTCAGTAAAGCGTTGCCCGGCAACGTCCCGCTCGCCATGACCCGCTCCTACACGCGCTACGTGCTAAGCGCCCTTTTCGTGGCGGCCGGCGTGCTTCACTTCGCAGCCCCGGCGTTCTACGTGGCCATCATGCCGCCGTACCTGCCGTGGCCCCGCGCGCTCGTCTACGTCAGCGGGGGGGCCGAGGTCGCCGGCGGGGTGGGCCTGCTGCTGGAGCCGCCGGTGCGCCAGTGGGCGAGCCTCGGGCTGATGGCGTTGCTGCTGGCGGTCTTTCCGGCCAACGTGCACATGACGCACGAGGCCGTCGCCACGCGCGGCTGGGGAGCGCCCTACACGCTGGGCACGCTCGCGCGCCTGCCGTTTCAGTTCGTGCTGCTGGGAATCGTGTGGTGGGCCGGCTGGGCGGCCGGACGGCGAGGAGAGGAGGAGAGAGCAGAGGCAGAGCCGAAATCGTGAGCGGCACACCCTACTGCTGCGGCGGCCCCAGGGCCAGCGACTCGGGCACGTCATTGCGTTGCTCGCCGGGGTTGACGACGTTGACGAGCGGCATCGCCAGCGCGGCGAAGAACGTTCCCAGCGCGCCCAGCAGAAACTCCTGCTGAAACTCCACGAAGTCCTCGGTGAACTGGCCGTCTTCCTCGCGGCGGTGCCCCTCGATGTCGAGGTACAAGACGCGCGGCCAGTCGGGAAACTGCTCTTGCGCCTCCTGCAGGTAGGCGAACACGTCGTGCGCGGCCTTCTCGAAGGGGTCGTCGGCGCGCACGACGTGGTAGACTGCGACGGTGTTGTCGAAGGTCATGTGGAGGCCTTCGGAGTCGGGCTTGTCGTAGTCGGGCACGAATTCCGGCGGCCCCTCCGCTTCCTGCGGCGGATGGATGGGCGTGCGTTCGGCGTCTTCGGGAAGGTCGGGTGCGTCGCCGTCGAACGCGTCGCCGCCGGGCGCGCTGCTGCTGCTGTTGGACTCGGCGGAGGGCATGAGAGAACCGGGGAGAGCACTTGGGGAGCAGGCATCGCACTGACGGTAAGCGAACGGTTCAGCGCGAAAGCATGTTCGGGCAACGCGCCGTGGGAAAAAGCGCGGATGGGCCGTTGCGTGACTGGGGACCGCATTGAGGAGCTTTCCGCTGCCAGATCATGCTCTGAGTCCGTGCCGGATGAGCTCGATAGGCAAGAACGTCCTCACCGACTACGAAGGCATCGTCGGGGAGTGCGCGAGTCTTTCAGGATCGCTTTCCGATGGCCGTTCACGGATACGTCTACTTGCACCCGCTCACCTCCATCAAAGAATCAAAGAGGGGAAAGAAGAGGAATCCATCGCCCACGCGTGCTATGCTCGCACGTACGAGGCGATCACCGGGCGCGCCGGGCCGAACTACGAAAACCCGCGCGGCGTATACGATCAGTTCACCTGCGCGGTGGTGGATTTCGAGAGAAGCCCGCCCGCGTTGCGCGACGATGTCGTCAGCGAGGCGGCGGGGGAGACGGACCTCCCGATCAGCACGTTCGTGGATCGCGTGGTCGAGACGTTCGACGCGCGCATGTTGTTCTGGGACGTGCTCCAGTGAGCGTGCTCCCGGAGCGCTCAGGAGGCGCGTGCCGACGTGCGCCAGTGTGCGAGCGTGTCAATTCCTTCTTTTATCAGCGACAGCTCAGCGCGATCGAAGCCGAGTTGATCGCGCAGTATGAGATCGTCACCCTGCGCGTACGCGGCGTCGAGGTCGCCGTCCTGCATCAGACGGTCGATCTGCGCGAGGTGGTCGTCGGGGGCGGTCACGTCGCAAGGGAGACGCAGGCGGCCGGCCTCGCCGGGCACCATCACCATCACGCCGCCGCCCAGCGCATGCACTTCGAGTTCGAACTGGAGGCGCATCAAGGTCGTGTACCAGCTCGCCGCCAGCGCGGAAGCGGTCGTTTGGCCCTCCTGAATGTAGCCGCACAGCAGGCTATTGGTGGCCACATGCCCCGCGTCGTTGACGAGCAACACGG
The DNA here is from genome assembly GCA_003022535.1 of Bacteroidetes bacterium QS_9_68_14. Classification (GTDB taxonomy): domain Bacteria; phylum Bacteroidota; class Rhodothermia; order Rhodothermales; family Salinibacteraceae; genus QS-8-64-10. The sequence continues at coordinate 3,643 of PXTT01000062.1, read as the reverse complement.
GCGACTCGCTGAATACGCTGACCAGGACATCCGGGACGCGCACGTTGGGCACGACGAACCACGGATCGCGCACGCGACACTTGTACGCTTCGTTCACCCCGTCGGCCTCGCCTTGCTCGATGTAGCGTCGCTCGCCCGCCGTGAGCGCGTCGGGGTCGGGTAAAAAGAGCGTGCCGGGGGCCTGAAGGGCGGAGGAGCGCACCCCGGTTTCTCGCAACATGCGCGTAGAGGCGACGGCCGGGCGCAGGCTGCGTTCCGGCAGGTCGAAGTCGTCGGCAACGTCCTCGTCGGGATGGAAGAACGACTTGTTGCCGGTGACGTAGCCGATGTTGAACGTGACGACTTCGCGCGCCGGGCGCGTGGCCGCGGCTACTTTTCCCGAAAGCAGTTGCCTGAGTTCGTCGCTCAGCAACGCGCGGGTGAAGACGCGCTCGCCCTGCGCAATGGCTTCGATGGAAAGTGCCTCCTCGGCCACGGGCCGTCCCTCCAAAAGGTCATCCATATCCCCGTAGGGCCGGTACGTGACGTGATCCGTCTGTGCCCCGAAGTGGTCAGCGAAGAGGATGACCACGTCTTGCAGCAAATCGGGGAACAGCCGCTCATGGGTTCGCGCGACGCGCAACGAGCCGAAGTGTTGCCCAAGTGCGCGCCAGAGGGGCCGCGCGTACTTCACGTAGGTGAGTTCATGCGGCAACACCACGGCCATGCGCCCGGTCATATTCAGGAAGCGCATAGCGTGCAGCACGAAGGGCATCCAGACGCTCCCGCTCGTGCGCATGTCCTCGCCGAGCACACGCGCAGCCGTTTCGAGGGCCCGCTCCTTTTGGTCAGGCGGCAGGTTGCGCAGGCGCACGTACGGCGGGTTCCCGATGACGGCATCTACCCCGAACGGCGCGGCTGAAAGGAAGTCCTCGTTTCGCAGGTCGTCCGCCAACGCGCCGAATGGCACCTGGCGAGCGTGCTGCACGGCCTCTTCGTTGATCTCAAAGCCGCAGACGGTCACGGCATCCATCTTGTGGCGTGCAGCGGCGTCGGCCACGGCTTTGAGGAAAATTCCTTCGCCGAAGCTGGGCTCGAGGACGCGTTCACCGCCTGTGCGCACCAGCCAGTCGGCCATGTGATCAGCCGCGCTCGTGGGGGTGTAGTACGCTCCCAGGTCCTTCTGCCGAGCGTGGCTCATGGACGAAGACGACATGCGAACATCGTCGCAGAAGAAAGAGGCGCGTGCGTCCTCAGCAGGACCCGTCACCGCCCGTCGCGGTCTGTCAGCGTCTCGTAGGCGCGCTGGGCGCGGAGGAAGGCCTCGGCGTGGTCCTCCTCGCGCAAGGGGCTTTCGCTCTCGGAGGCGTGGCGGTCGGGGTGGTGGCGGAGGGCCTGCTCGCGCCACGCGCGCTTGATCTCGTCGTCGGTAGCGTCCTCGGGCAGTCCCAGCGTGCGCAGGGCGCGGCGCACCTCCGCCTGGTGCTCGGGGTCGCGGGGCGCCTGGGCGCGTTGCTCGCGCGAGGACGTGCTCGCGCTTGTCGCCGCGCTGGGCGGCGCGGCCCGCCGAGTGCGCGCTCGCGTAGGCCAGGGCGCCAAACGCCAGCATCCCGCCGGAGAGCCACAGCACGCCCCCGAGCGCCAGGTCCTGGCGCACCGCCGCCAGCACGCTCAGGCCCACGGCCGTCAGGCCGGTGAGCGTAGAGATCCGCATGCGGTACGCCCAGAGCCGCCGGCGGGCATCGGTCGCGCCGTGGGCGGCTTCCTGAGCGCCCCAGTAGAACGCGCGCAGCGCGCGCCACGCCAGCCACATTGAGGCACCGACGGCAGCAGCGGCGACGATAAGCGCGAGCACGTCGAGCATGGTCCTGGGCCTGTGTCTCGGGAGTCGCTCTGCGAAAAGCCCTGCTCTCCTCTCTTGCCCTGAAAAGGGGGGACGGCGAACCGTGGGAGCTTCCTTTCGGCAGGGCCGGAAGCCGGCAACGCCCCGCTTACAGGCCACTCACGCCACCGCGCCTTCCTCGACCGCCGCCCCGTCTTCGTCCACGTCGGCCGCCGCGTTGCCGTTCGAGGAAGCCATTGCGTCGAGGTCCACATCGTCGCCTTCTTGTTCGGCGAAGGCGGCGGAGCGTTCCAACTCCTCTTTCAAAAAGCCGCCCGTGGCTGTGCCCGATTCGGCCAGTTCCTCGGGCGTGCCTTCAGACAAGATGTGCCCGCCCTCCGCGCCGCCTTCGGGGCCGAGGTCGATGAGGTGATCGGCCGTTTTGAGCACGTCCAGGTTGTGCTCGATGACGATGACCGTGTTGCCTTTCTCCACCAGCGCGCGGAGCACGCCCAGCAGATGGCGGATGTCCTCGAAGTGCAGGCCCGTCGTGGGTTCGTCGAGGATGTAGAGCGTGTCGCCGGTGCCGGGGCGGGAGAGCTCCTTTGCCAGCTTCACGCGTTGCGCTTCGCCGCCGCTGAGCGTGGTCGACTGCTGCCCGAGGTGAATGTAGCCGAGCCCCACCGAGTCGAGCGTGCGCAGCTTGCGCTCGATGCGCGGGACGTTTTGGAAAAGCTCCAGCGCCTCGGCGACCGTCAGGTCCAGCACGTCGGCCATCGAGTGCTCGTTGTAGCGCACCTCCAGCGTCTCGGGGTTGTAGCGTTTGCCGTCGCACTCGTCGCACGTGACGTAGGTGTCCGGCAGGAAGTTCATCTCCAATTTCACGATCCCCGCGCCCGTGCACTTCTCGCAGCGCCCGCCCTTCGTGTTGAACGAGAAGCGCGTCTTAGTGTAGCCGCGCATTTTCGACTCCGGCAGATCCGCGAAGAGGTCGCGCAGATAGTCCATCAGGCCGGTGTAGGTGGCCGGGTTCGAGCGTGGCGTCCGCCCGATGGGTTGCTGCGAGATCTCGATCACCTTGTCGATGTGGTCCTCGCCGTCGATGGCGTCGTAGGGCAGCGGCACCGTCTTGGCGTTGTGGTGGTGGCGCTGGAGGATCGGATACAGCGTCTCGCTGATGAGGCTGGACTTGCCGCTCCCGCTGACGCCCGTGACGCAGACGAGCTTCCCGAGCGGCAGGTGGAAAGGCTCGCCCTTGAGGTTGTGCCCGGTGGCGCCGCCTAAGACAATCTCCTCGCCCGTGCCCTCTTGGCGCTCTTCCGGCAACGCAATGCGCTTTTCGCCCTTGAGGTACTGCGCCGTGAGGCTCTCGAAGCCGCCCTGCCGCAGCGGCAGTTCATCCGGGGGGGCGGCAGAGATCAGGTGCCCGCCGTTGCGCCCGGCGCCGGGGCCGAGGTCCACCACGAAGTCGGCCGCCTCGATGGTCTCGCGGTCGTGCTCGACGACGAGGACCGAGTTGCCGAGGTCGCGCAGCCCTTTCAGCGACTCGATCAGGCGGTGGTGGTCGCGCGGGTGCAGCCCGATGGACGGCTCGTCGAGCACGTAGAGCACCCCGGTCAGCTGCGTCCCGATCTGCGTGGCCAGGCGGATGCGCTGCGATTCGCCGCCGGAGAGCGTGCGCGCCTGCCGGTCGAGCGTCAGGTAGCCCACGCCCACGCCGGTGAGGAACGAGAGCCGCTCGCGGATTTCCTTGACGATGGGCGCGGCGATCTGCGCCTTCTGGCCCTCGAAGGCCACGCGCTCGAAGAAGTCTTCCAGCCGCCGCAGGTCCATCTGCGCGAG
>PXTT01000061.1 GCA_003022535.1 Bacteroidetes bacterium QS_9_68_14 | reverse complement strand
CGGAGTTTTACACCGACGGCGACGCGCCGAATTGCCCCACCTGCAACGGCTTCGGGTACAAGGGCCGCCGCGCGATTAGCGAGGCGCTGTACTTCTCGCGCGAGATTCGCCACATGATCGTCGAGGCCGGCGAGACCATCGACGAGGACGGCATCCGCCAGCAGGCGATCTCCGAGGGCATGTTCACGCTTCAGGGCTCGGCGCGGCAGGTCGTCAAGTCCGGCGAAACCTCGCCGGAGGAGATGCGCCGCGTGGTGGCCAGCGAGTCGTGATGACCAGCGCACCCGGCGAGCAGGTAATCGCTCGTCTTCCGCGAGTAAATATTGTCCACAAGTGGAGACCCCTTCCCGTTGCGAGCGCGCTCCTCACCGATGCCGCAGACGATTCCGGCTATGCTCGCAATGCTGATGGCGTCGCCGTTCACGCTCCAGATGCAGAAGCAGACGATGCAAAAGCAGACGATGCAGACGCAGCAACGCATAGTTCGCAACGAACTGGACTTTCAGCCCCCAGGGGGGCCAAAGACAAACGGGACCCAATCGGAAGCGCGAGCCTCGACGATGCGGCCAAGGATGGCACGGTCAGCAGCCGCAGCGAACTGACGGCCGGCGGTCCTTCCCAGCGACGGTGGTCCCGGCAACGACGACATCGACGGTCTCCACGGGGAGCTCGCACCACGAGGCGTGTCGCTTCCACGTAGACGATTCTACAATACAACGCCTGCTACCCTGCGACACTTGACGACATCTGCGGCGTGTGTTCCCCGCCGTGCTCTGGGGAGCGGGGTCCCGCAGAACCTTTCCTCAGTAGCCTCCCCTCCTTGCCATGCCTCAGACGCTTCTTTCCTTGGCCGGACTCCTGATCATCACATTTCTCAGCTTCAGCCAGCAACAGGCGAGCATCCGTACTCAGCAAGAAGCGGTCCGGGCTGAGATGCAGCAGATGGCCATCGGAGTCGCCAAGCAGAGCATCGAAGTCGTCCGTACACGTGCCTTCGATGATTCGACGAAGCGACACGGGCGACTCAATCGAGGATTTTCACGAGATGGTCCCTGCCACCGTCTCGGTGTCGGTTCCGGAGGGAACCTTCGCATTCGAGATCGAGATCGAGGTGCACTACGTCGATTCGGACTTAAACAGGACGGACAGCAGGACGGAACGGAAAGAAGTGGAGATCCGCGTACAGGACGACCGGGGACCCAACAAAGACCCCCTCCTCGATGGACCGATTACGTTCACGGAGGTCTTGGGCTACACCTAACAGCCGTGCCGCGATGGGCTATCCTCCTCCAGCGTCTCGCTCCCCTCCCCGAGACCCGCTCTGGCCATGACGCTTATTTTCGATAACCTGATTTCGACGGTGGTTGCCATGACCGTCGTCCTGATCCTCGCGTCTGTGCAGCTCCGAGCGACGAAGCAAAATATCGCAGGAACGTCGCACTACGTGACGAAGCAGCACACGAAGCAACTGAGCTCCTGGCTCCAGGAGGACCTGGGAAAGATCGGAAAGAACATGGGCGACGAGAGTGTGCCGGTTGACACGATGGTCGTTGCGAACGATGACTCAACGGCCAAGTGGTTGACAAAAGAGCTTGTCTTCGAGCGCGACTCGATCGGGACGGGGGGGAACCGGGTGAGGGTCAAGGTCCGGTACGATGTCCAAAAAACGGGGACTCGAACGATTGGGGGGGAGGAGAGAGACGTGTTCCAGCTTGCTCGGGAACGGAAGGTCGGATCGGATCCCTGGGAATCCGCCGGGGGGGGCGCGGCCACGCTGGAATACTTCGACGTCGACATGCTCAACAAAGACGCCGGGCTCGTCGAAGACCCGGTGGAGAAACTGCAATCCAACCCGGACACTGTTCGGAGCGTGCGCATCCGCTTCTCGGTCGTGCCCCCGTTCCAGAACGACCAGCTCCCCGTTTCGGCCTCGCGCACAAACACGGTCGTGGCGCAGTATCTCCCGGCCGATCCGTGGGATTAGACATCGACTAGAGGAGAGCACAAGCGCCGAGCCTCCGAAGAATCCTCTCGCTCTCTACAGGAGAATTCATCCCTAAGAGCACTCGGGGGACCCGTCGTTTCCTTGCAGGAAGGAAACGCCCGTGTAAAAACTGCAACTCATCCATCCGTCCGAACGCCCCGACGATCCGTTGTGGATGGCTCCAAGCACTGGCCCGGAATTTGAAGCTCCGGCGGAGCACGGCAGAAGTCCACCGGACGGAATCCTTCGCAGTAAACATCAGGGCCAACTATGGGAAAGTACGTACTACTGCTCGTCATTGGGGCCGCCGGGGCATGGTCGCTGGCCCAGCAGCGGACGAACCTACAGACCGCAGAAAAGGAGACCGAGCGTGAGGAGGAGGTGCTCGCTCGGCAGGCGGCCCGCACCGGCCTCAACGCCCTCCTCGCCGAGACCCGGACCGTGGCCGAAGACATGTGCCCAGACGAAATCCCCGCGGCCGTCGGCCCGATGTCGGGGACGTACGAGACCGGCGGCTACAATCACGGGACGTACGAGGCGTGGCTGGAAGTAGCCCCCGGCGTCGATCTTGGGTACCGGGCCCACTCCAAGGGACAGTTCCCCGGTGAGAACGGAGCAACCGTCACGATCGACCGGCTAATCCAGAGCACTGAGAATAGAGAGGGACTCGTGTACGGATACGGAGGAGAGGAAGGCAACAAGAAAAGGAAATTGAAGAAGACCACCACGGAGGGGAGCGAAGAGTTCGGATCAGCTCCACAGGTCAAGGGAATGGGCCCTCTGGCGACGGACCTGGACGGGGACGGAAAGAATGAGATCCCGCACGTGCGGCAGGGAAGTGCGAAGATCGAGATGATCGACGAGGACGCAGAAAACCAGGAAGACGCCCAGACATTAGTTCCTGCTGACGCGAGCGAGGGCGTGCCGGCTCCCGACAAGACGCGGTTGAGCACGGGGACGTGGGATGGAAGCCCAAAGTCGGTCTTCTACGCGAACAAGGACCATGACGCCATTTACAGTGTCAGCTGGGAAGACGGGTCGGCCACCGATCCACAAGAGGTGATGAGTCTCGGCAATTCTTATGACGGCGCACAAGCCGTGCTCGGCATTGACGACATCGATGGCGACAGCGGGGAGGAATTGATTTTCGCCGATGCGAGCCAACACATTCGCTACATCGATGAGCCTGGAGGACCAGTTGAGAAGCTCGAGAACGGGGGAGCGGGGTCGAGCGAAGGAATCGGAACGGGCAGTTTGGTCGATCTGGATGGGGACGGGACCGTAAGCGCGGTCTTCATCAATGGGAGCAATAATCTCCGGGTCGTGAATGCCGACGGCACGGACCGGACCATTTATCTCGACGATGGGAGCGACGACGGTGCCGCAAAGACCCCCCCCACAGCGGTCAACCTCGATGGCGACGACGACCTTGAGATCGCGTACGTGCGGGAAGAAGACGACGACCCCGACGTTGAGTACGTCGACCCCGACGGATCCCGCATTCGCTCTCTCTGCGGAATCTCGGTGGACAGGAGTGTCGGACTGGTGTCCGAACGGTAAAATGAATTTCTACGATCGTCCGGCGTCTCGCGGCCTTACGAAAAACCGGGAGCGCTACAAGAAGCAGGACGTGCTCGTCGGCCACAACGCTTGGTAGAACCGAAGCGAGTCCGGGGCACACGCTCCTTCAGACCCGGGTGCAGTCACGTCTTTTCCCAGAGGGGAAGGAGGGGAGCGTCCTTCGCCGAAAGGCGAGGGCGCTTGTCTATGGAGAGCCACTTCGTTTCGTGTACTTTTTTCCCGGTCGGTGGCCCTAATTGCACGACGGGCTGCCGCGTGGACCCCCTCGAAGCGCGTCTGGAAGTGCGAGGAGGGGACGAACGGCGCGGCACAGTTTTTTCGACGCCCTGCACGTGCTCGGCGAAAGCGCGCCGCCGCTGCAGGCCGTTTGTCTGCTTCCGCAGGCCGTCCTGTTTCCGGGCTGCTCTTTTCAGAAAATAGCGCGTTCCCGGCTCCCGCAATGCCCCGCACCGACCTCAACGACATCCTCCGCGACAACGCCGCCAGCGACGTGGCGGGCAACGGCACGGCGAGCGACGAGGACGCCGCGCCCGGCAGCGACGGGGCCTCTGACGATGACCGGGGGCGCTCGCAGCCGGAGGCGCGCGTGGCCGCCGCTGGCCCCGAGGGGCCGGCGCTCCCGAAGATCGGCGAGACGATCCTCGAGGGCATTCCCGAGACCGCCGAGCGCCAGGACCGGGTGCGCTACCTGGCCGACCAGGTGGAGGCGCTCTTGGAAGAAGACCAAGCTGAGCTGCGCCGCACGATGGAGCAGTACATCGAGCGCATGCTCGAGATCGGCGCTTCGGACATTGACATGGGCGGGCCTGGCGCGGCCGGCAAGGTGTGGTACCGCATCGACGGGGAAAAGCGCCCCGACGAGGCGATGGGCACCGGCCACGCCCTCGACGAGACGGACCTGCTATTCCTCAGCCTCCTCGACCGCGAGCAGGTGGACATCCTCTTCGAGAAGGGCTCGGTGGACTTCTCGCACCAGCTCCCGCTGAAAGGGCAGGACGGGCGCCGCCGCCGCTTTCGCGTGACCTGCTACTTCGACTACGACCGGCTGGCGCTCAACATGCGCGCCATCGAAGACACCACGCGCCCGCTCGGCTCCCTCGGCTTTCACCGCGCCATCGAGCAGGGGCTCATGTTCCGCCACGTGCGCGACGGGCTCACGCTCGTCACCGGCGTCACCGGCAGCGGCAAGTCCACCACGATGGACGCCATCGTGGACGCCAACAACCACGACGTGCCCGCCCATACGGTCATTATCGCCAAGCCGATCGAGTACATGCACCGCTCGGACCAGTGCATCATCCGCCACCGCGAGGTCGGCAAGGACTGCCGCACCTTCAAGGAGGGCATCACGCAGGCGCTTCGCCAAGACCCCGACATCGTGGTGGTCGGGGAGATGCGCGACCCGGAGACGATCTCGGCCGCGCTGGAGATCACCGACTCCGGCCATAAGGTCTTCTCGACGCTGCACACCTCCAGCGCGATGGAGACCATCGACCGCGTGGTCGCCGAGTACCCGCCCAACGAGCAGGAGCGCGTGCGGGTGCGCCTCGCCGACGTGCTGCGCTGCGTCATCAGCCAGAAGCTGCTCCCCGGGCTCGACGGCGGGCGCGTCCTGGCCAAAGAGGTGCTCTGGATGACCTCCTCGGCCCGCGCGGCGATCAAAAACGAGAACGTCAACGAGATTTACCAGATGATGTGGGAGGGCGGCAACCTCGGCCAGACGACCCTCGAGCAGGATCTCTTTCGCCTCGTGCGCCGCCGCGAGGTCAGCCCCGAGGACGCCCTTGACTTTGCCAACAACAAAAAGCGCCTCAAACGCCTGATGCGGTGAGTGGGAAGTCGTGAGCCGTGAATGGCGGCGCGCCCTCACACTCCCAAACCTCCGCTCCCCTAACCCCCCGCCCCCGAAATGATCGACGACGCCAAAGAACTCGTGAGCGACTTCCTGCCCGACAGATCGGAGGAGGGCGAGGCGTACGCGCTGGGCCTCGTCGTGGCCGAGCGGCGCCTGCACGCGTTGCTCTTGGAGCGTAGCCCCGAGGGCCCCGAGGTGGTGCGCCGCTTCACGCGGCGGCGCGGCGGAAGCTACGCGGCAGGCGGGGGCTTCGCTGGGGAGGAGGACTACGGTGCTGCGGGGGGCGTGCCCCCCCTGGAAGGCGAAGAAACCAGCGGCGACGACTTCGCTATCCAGTTCGGCGACGATGCCAGCGGCGGGAACGACAACCTCTTCCTGGGCTCGGAGTTCGACGGTCTCGAAGACGCAGATGACGACTTCGACACGGCCTCCTTCGGGGCCGGTGGGGGCGGCGCGAACAGCGGGGCGGCCGCGAATTTCTCGCTGGAGCTGGGCGACCTGCTAGAGGAGTGCGCGAACGCCGGCTACCCCGACCCCGCGCTGGCCTTTTGCCTCCCTGCCTCCGACATGACGCAGGTCGAGCTGGTCCTCGACGAGGTGGAGGCCACGCCGGAAGCGCCGCCCGCGCCCGAGGACGTCGGCCGTAAGACGTTGCGCAAAGCGCTGGACGAGCAGTACGGGGGCCACCCCGAAAAGGGCCGCTTCGCCTTTCTCCCCATGACGCCCACGCCGGAGGAGCAGGCGCGCTTCCTCGCGCTGGTAGGCAAGCCCACTGACCCGGTCGTCTCGACGCTGCGCGCGATGAAAGACCAGAACGAGCGCCTGCCGGGGCAGGGCCTTCTGGAAACCGAGCCGTCGCTGTACCTCGGCCTTGCGCGGGCGGCCCTGGCCCACGCCGAGGCCGAGCAGGACGACGCCCTCGTCGTGCGCGTCGGGGAGGAGAACACGCTCGCGCTCTTCACGCGCGGGACGGCCGTCCACCAGGTCGAGACGCTGCGCTCGCTGACTGACGAAGACACCCCCGAGACGGTGTGCAGCCGCGTGCTCCTGCTTCAGGACGAGTACGGCATCGACGACATGGAGCACGTGCTCGTGGCCGGGCCGGGGGCCGAGGAAGCCGCCCTGGTGGAGAGCTTCGAGATGTTCTTTCCCGAGGCGCACGTCGAGCCGATGCGGCAGCACCTCCCGGCCGGCGCCACCGCCGAGGACGACCCGGCTGCCGGCCTCACGGCCGTGGCCGCGGCGCTGCGCCTCACCGGCCACGACGGCTACGCGTCGTTCTTTGAAGACGTGGACCTGCTCCCGCCGAAGCTGCTGATCTGGCGCTTCGAGCTGCCCTTCAGCAGCGCGGTGCCGTTGCTTCTGGCGCTCCTAGCGGTGGCGGGCACCTTCTTCGGCGTGCGCTACCAGCACATGGAGAACCAGCAGGCCGAGGTGCAGCGCCGCCTCGACGCCTACCCCGACGACTTCGCCGAGAAGACGCCCCAGCAACTCCAGGCCGACATCGACAGCGTCAAGTCTGACTCCGAGCGCTACGTCGAAGGGCTCGAAACGCTCGACGACCTGCTGATGGGCAGCGACCAGTGGAGCCACGCCCTCGCCGAGATCTCCCGCGAGACGGCGGCCGTCAGTGGCATCTGGGTGGAGAACTGGACCCCGCAGTCCCAGACGGTGCGCCTGCAGGGCAACGCCACGAGCCGCGACCGCGTCGTCGAGCTCGCCGAGCGCACCGAGGGGCGCATCCAGAGCGTCACCTTTTCGGAGATCCGCGATTGGCCGGTCTACTCCTTTGCGATGGAGGTGCCGCTGAAGACGGGCCTGCCGGAGGCCACCAAGTACCTGCGCGAGCAGGCCCTCGCCTCTGCCGACTCTGCCGCCGCGGGCGCCCCGGCCGGTGCCAGCGGCCAGAGTGCCGGCGGCCCGCCTAGCAACGCGCAATGACCGGTTCCCGGTTTTCAGCTTCCGGAAGCCGACGGCCACGCGACCCCCCTTCCTTTTTCCCCTTTCCCCTTTCCCATCGTGCAAAAGCCCGACCTGCCCACGATCATCGTCGGCGCGTTGCTCGCACTGGTCGTCGCCGGCGGCGTGTACGTGACCTACATGCGCCAGCCCGCCGAGCTGGAACGGCTCGAAAAAGCCGAAAAGGCCGCCAAGATGAAACAGGCCGAGATGCAAGAGCTGCTGACCGAATACTCGCAGTCGCAGGCGCAGGCGCGCAAGGTGACGAGACAGTGGCGCTCCCGCTACAAGGTCGTCCCCGATTCGCTGACGACCCCCGAGGTCATCGGCTACCTCAACGACATGACCCGCAGTGGCTTCGAGACCTTCGACATCAGCGTGCGGGGCGTGCAGAAAGGCGATGCCTACGACCACTACGCGCTGCGCGTCACAGGACGGGGCTACTTCTCGAGCCTCTACCAGTTCATCTGGCAGGTCGAAAACAGCCGCAAGTTCTACGCGGTCGAGGACCTTAACCTCAGCCACATCGATCTCATCACCGAGGTGGGCTCCGAACGAGCAAACGCGCGTGGCCCAAGCGAAGAGGGGGAGAAAACGCGCAAGAAGCTCCAGGTGATGGTGTCCTTCAACATGAGCATCAACGCCTACTTTGGCGGGCCCGAGGGGGTGGACGCTTCTGGCAGCGAGTGGCGCCCGGCCGGCGAGGAGGAGGGCAAGTCACAGGCGCGCTCTGCCTCGCTCCCGCCGGTGCCCTCGGAGGTGCTCGCCGACGCCGACCCGAACATCAACCCGTTCTTCCCGGTCATCATGGATCAGGTGCCGCCCAACTCGCGCGGGCTCCTCGACCTCGACCAGTCGAAGCTCGTTTCCATCGTCGGGGGCCAGGCGGTCTTCAAAGGCCCGGACGGCGACATGCGGAAGCTGGGCGTAGGCGACGACGTGTACCTCGGCCAGATCACCGAGATCGATCCCGCGCGGGGCCGCGTGCAGGCCGTCCTCAACCGCGGCGGCATCATCGACGACGTGGAGAAGACGCTGGGCATCGAGGACGCCTACCAGGGCGTGACGGGCACCGCGCCGATGGCTCTCCCGCAGGGGACGAGCGACAGCGTGGCCCGCGGGGCGCAGCGCACTCGCCGCCAGCAGGCCCAGCAGCAACGCGCCCGCCAGCAGCAGAGCGGTGAGGGCGGCGGCCGGTAAGCGCCCCACGCTCGCAGCTTCGCTCTTCTTTCTCCGTTTCTCTTTTTCGGCTAATGACCCGACGCCTACCCGTGCTCGCTCCTTGCCGCCGCCTCGCCGGCGCATTGCTCGTCGCTGCGCTGCTGGTGCCGGCGGTCGCGCCCTCGCCGGCCGCTCATGCACAGCAGGACCGCCCCGACCGCGGCCAAACGCGCAACGTGCCGCCCGAGCAGGTGGTCTCGTTCGTGCCGTCGACGCCATTCAACGAGTTCATTCAGTTCATCAACCCGATCTTCGAGCGCGTGGCCGGCAAGACGGTCGTGGACCCGGAAGGCCGCACCACGCCCATCGGCGTCTCGATCCAAGGAGCACAGTTTTTCGACGCCTTCGAGGCGGTCCTCGCCGACCAGGGCCTCACCTACCGCGAGACCGAGCGCTTCTTCGTGATCGAGCAGGCCCGCGAAGAGGGCCCCACGCCAACGGTGCGCGGGGAAGGAAGCGTGGCCGAGGGCGAGCAGGCGCAGCAGCAGCCGGCCACGATTGACACGCGCGAGATCGAGATCAACGCCATTCTCTTTGATCTCAATAAGACGAAGGCCCGCCAGATCGGGCTGAACTGGAGCGCGCTCTTCGGGCCGCTCCAGGGCAGCGGAGGCGGAAGTGGAGGAGGGGGCGTCGGCGGCGGAGGGGGCGGCGTTGGCGGAGGCGGCGGCGGGGGGGCCGGCGGCGGCCAGGGGGGCGCCAGCGAGCCGTTCTTCGCAGAAACCGAGAGCATCTTCGAGCCGCTGGAAGACATTCTCTCCGCGCCCGACCAGATCCGGCTGGCCACGCTGATTCGCTTTTTCAACTTCCTCGAGCAAGAGGGCGTGGGCAAGACGGTCGCCAACCCGAAGGTGACGGTGCAGAGCGGCCAGGAGGGGCAGATCCAGATCGGCCAGGACGTGCCGGTGCAGACGCAGGACTTCGCCGGCAACACCGTTACGCAGTTCTTCTCGACGGGGCTAATCGTCAACGTCGTGCCGACGCTCCTGCGCGAGCCGGTGGCCGACACGACCGGCGCGCCGCTCTTGGAGTTCGTGCACCTAGACGTGCAGGTCGAAAACTCCAGTTCCTCGCCCTCGGCGGCCGGTCCCGTCATCGACAAAAACCAGGCGAACACGCAGGTCGTCTTGCTTGACGGGGAGCAGACGGTGATCGGCGGGCTCGAGTCGTCGGACGAGACGACGAACCGAAGCGGGGTTCCGCTCCTGAAAGACCTGCCGCCGTGGTTCTTCGGGCTGCGCTACATCTTCGGCTCGACGGAACGCAACGTGGTGCAGCGCGAGCTCCTGATCGTGCTTCAGGCCGACGTGGTCGAGCCGCTGCGGAGGCGCGCGCAGGAGGGCTTCGACGAGGCGCTCGTCGAGCAGCAACGCCGCGCCGCCAGGCGCCGCGTGGAGCGCGTGCAGGAGGACGTGTACCAGGACTCCGAGCTCATCCGCCCCGAGGAAGATGTGGATACCGAGCGCGACGAGTGAGGCGTGTGGCCACGGGGAAGGCGCGCGCAGCTTCCTGGAAGGGCGGGACCGGCGCGCCCCACCCGTGCCGACGAGCCCCCGTGACACCTCACGCCGCGTGGCGCTCGGCGGCGGAGGACGAGGCGGAAGAGACTTCGCTGAGCGCGGGGCCACGCGCTGGGGCCGGCCCGGCAAACCAGGCCGGGGCGCGATACAGCGGCGTGTGGCGGTATGAGCCTGGCGCGCGCCCGTGGAGCAGGTCGTAGACGCTGCGGGCGAGGGTCCAGTCGGCCAGCGCGCTGGCGAGGCGGGCGAAAGCGTTGCGAGCGCGGTAGCAGCAGAGCGCCTGTGCGCCCTCGGCCCCTACCAGCACGAGCGCGCAGACGCCTCCCACGCGCAGCCCGCCCCCGCTGCCGGCCGCCGCGCCGGCGAAGAGCACGCTCCCCGCGAGTAGCAGTCCCAGCGGCAGCTCCGCGCAGAGACGCGGCGGGCACAGCCCTTCCAGCGCGCAGCGGTACTCGGCACGCACACGCTCGCGCTTCTCAGAAGTCACGAGCAAACTTGGCGACGGGCGCGCCCGGAGGCGGCGCAGGGCGCGCACGGTATAGCTGTGCGCCCATAGGTGGCCGCGCTGCTGCAGGCAACGCCGCAACTGGTGCCCGCTAAAGGAGTGCCCGATGAAGCAGCGTTCCAGGCGCAGGCGCCGCACGGTGCGCCGCGCGCGGTACAGCCGGTAGCTCTTGCAGGCCAGGTACAGCACCGCGAGCCCGCCGAGCACGGCGCGTTCCCAGGCTGGCGCCGGCAGCAGGTACGCCAGCGGGAGCAAAACAGCGGACGCCCCCGTGCTGACGGCCGCCGCCATCCACAGCCGCCGGTGTGCGGCGCGTAGCGCGTCGGTCGCGGAGTGGGCGGAAGGGGAAGGCATGACGGGAACCGTGGCGTGCGCGCATCCGAGGAGATGGGGACAAAAACGATACGAACCGACGGAGCCGTGATCAAACGATGATGAAGCAGATGTGCTTCCGCTGCCCTGCAGCCCGGTCGCATGTGGGCTTGCGAGATCGTCTGCGAAGATCGCTTGCGGAGCGCGCGCAAGCGGCTTCTCGTCCGGCGTGGCCGCCTTGCAGAAGCGCGAGATCAGAGACGCGAGGGCTCCGCGTCCCTACCACGCCAGCCGCAGGCGCCCGTGGCCACGCCTTCAGGCTGCGCGCTCGCCGGAACGCGAAATCCCTCGTCGTCGCGTGGCTGTTTTTGCAACGGCACGGGTGACCGGTGGAGCTGTGCTGGAACCGTAGATCGACCTCTCGCTACACGCTCGCCCAGACGGGCGGCCCCGCCCAGGCTACCCTGCTGCAAGTTCCCATCCTCTGCCGCCCGCCGGATGAAACCGCTTCTCCCGGCCACGACATGTACGCGCGGCGGGTGGAGAATGCCGGCGGGAATAGTTCTCGCCGGAGCCGTGCTCATCGCCAGCGGGTGCCTGTCCTCGTCCGCCCCCGACCGGGACATCCCTCGCCCGACGTTGCTGAACCCGCGCTGGGAAGAGGGCGCCTTCACGGAGCACCTCTCGTTTTTCCAGGAGGCCTTCCAGGAAAACGAGGAGACGCTCGCACCGGTGTCGCAGTACGTCGGGGCGGCGCTGCGCGAGGCGCGGCTTCAACCGGCGATGGAGGGGCGCTACCGGCTCCGTTCGCGCTTCGGGCGCCCGTCTGGCTACGCCGGCTACGTCGGGGGCAAGCATCCGCTGGCCGTGCGCGGAGACACGAGCGGCGTGCCGGTGGCCTCGCAGGCCGTGCTCGTCTGCGCCGACCTGGCGGAGGGCGAGACCCCGGCGGAGGCGGCGGCGCTCCTGGAGGTGGCCCGCCTCTACGGGCGCGCTTCGCAGTACACGATCATGCCGGAGCGTTCGGTGATCTTCGCCCTCTGGCCCCGCCTCGCTGCCCAGGAGGACCCCGCGGCGGGGCTACGCACCTACCTGGAGCAGCCCACCTGGCAGCTCGACCGGGTGCGCGCGGTACTCTACGTGGGACTCGCCCCCCGCCGCCGCGCCGAGGTGCAGGCGCTCCTCGACGAGTATGGCATTCCCCTCTACCGCGTGGCCGTGCCGCCGGAGGAAGAGCGCGCTACGGGCAGCGGGACCGCCGAATCCGCCGAGATGGCCGCTTCCCGGGCGGCCCGCACTCTGGCCGAGCGCACCCACCGGCGCCTCCTCGCCGCCACGCTCACCGGCGGCAAGATGATGCCGGCTCTCGGCGACTCGATCCGCGTGCCGCGCCCCTGCCGCCCCGACGCGCAGAAGCCGTAGCGCCGCCCTCTGCGAACCTCACGAGGCGGGCTCGCGGGCGGCCGCCTGCGCATACACCTCGCCGAATCCTTGCGCGGCGAGGTAGCGGTACGTGGGGCGAAACTCCTTCTGCAACGCCTCGGAGACGCGCAGGGGGAGCGCGCCGCGCTCGTCGGTGCCCAGCAGGCGCAGCAGCGCGCGCTTGGCTGCCTGCGCCGCCCGGTTGCCTAGAAGCGCGCGGTAGAGTGCGGGAACGCGCCGCTTGATCGGGTGGACGCCCCAGCGGTACACCGCCCGAAAAGCGCGGCTCCCGGTCGCATTGCGGGAGCGGTCCCCCACGGCGGGAGCAGCCACGCGGCGCACGCCCAGAAACGCTTGAAGCTCCGCCCAGCACGCCGGCACGTCTGCGCGGGCGGTCTCCAAGCTCACCAGCTTGAACTGGTCAGGGCCGAATGCCTCGGCGAAGGGCGGCAGAAACGCCTCGTAGTGGCTGTCGGCGCGAAGCTCCGCGGTCGCCTCGCTCAGCAAAGCCTCCGGTCCGGCGTCCTCGCGCACGTAGCCGAGTTGCTTGTGGTAGCGAAACTGCGAGCGCAGCCGCACAACCGGGTCGCGCACGATGGCCAGCACCTTCGCCCCTGGCGCGTAATCGCGGATCCGGCGCGCCGTGGCCGCGCCCCCGTGGCAGTAGAAGGGCGTGGCCTCGCCGAAGTAGCGGTACGGGCGTCCTGCTTTCTCGAACGGAAAATGCGCGTGGTAGGCCGCCCGTTCGCCGGAAGGGCCTTCGCCGAAGTGGTGCAGCTCCTTCTGGGCGCTCATGAACACTTGCGGGTGCGCGCTGAGCAGCTCGTAGAGCCAGCTCGTTCCGGCCTTGTTCACGCCCACGACGAACAGGTTCACCCGGTCGGGAGCAGCGTCGTCCATGCGGTCTTCTCGGCGAAGAAACAGCGGCCACGCGAAACCCCCGCGCCCCGCGCGCCTTTCCCGAAAGTCAGAGCCGGCGCAGAAGTTCACCTACCCGCGCCGGCCTGCCCATCGCCAACTGGCAATAGGAAATTTCCAACCGCCGCGTGCTTCCCGTCTGGCTCACCGACACAGTCACGCCCGACCTGGGCCGCGCGATGCACTACACGCTGCTGTGGGGGCTGCAAGGGATGGAGCTGCGCACCGTCGGGTCGGCCGCCGAGCGTGTGCCGCGCGTCAACCAGCGGCAGGTGGCCGAAGGGCTCGAGGCTAACGACTTGCTGCCGGCGGCCGTCAGCCCGGGGCTCTTCGAGGGGCCGCTCTCCGCCCGCGCCCAGTGGATGAACGGCCTCGCCACGTTCGGCGAGACGGCACGCTTTGCGGAGCGCATCGGCTGCCCACGCGTGGTGGTTTCGGCATTTGGTGAAGCACTTGGTGAACAGGAGAAGGAGGGAGAGGGAGCGGGCGTGGCCGAGGAAGCAGTCGAGGCGCTCAGCCGCGCGGTCCGGCAGGCGGCCCCGGCGGGGCTGACGCTGGCGGTACGCAACGAGACGGACGGGCGCCACGCCACGGGCCGGTCGCTGGCGCGCCTGCTCGATGCGGTCGAGCGCGTCACGCTGGTGCGTTGCTCCGACGGTGTGGCGAGCCACGAGCCGGGCACGTGGCAGGCGGACGGCACGTGGGAAAACATCTCGTTTGGCGAAGGCGAGGTCGGCTGGGAGGAGCAGCTTCGCCTCCTAAGCGAGATCGGGTTCCAGGGGCCGCTCAGCCTGGAAATCAACGTCGAGCCGCGCCCCAAGGAGGGCCTGCGCGCTGCCACGCGCCTGATCCGCCTGATCCGCATGACCCGCGCCGCGCCGCGCGCCGCCCCAGCGGAAGCGGAGCGCACCGAATAGCGCAAGCCCCGCACGCGGCGAGAGAACACCTACCCTCCCGCGCGCCCGCACTCCCCCACACGCCCGCACTCCGATGCCTGCTCCCGAGCGTGGCGACACGATCTTCGCCCGCACGCTCTCTGACGAGGACGAGCGCGCGCGCCGGGTCGAGGGTGTGCCCGAGCCGACGCTGTGGACGCGCCTGCACTTCGCCTGGGCCGTCGCGTGGTTCTCGCTGGCGACAATCCCGTTCAGCCTCGTGCAGATGGTTACGCACCGCCTCTGGCCTACGGCAGCCAACTTCAAGCGCTGGTCGGGCCGTTGGGCGCGCGTGATTCTGGGCGGGATGGGCATCGAGCTCGACGTGGACGACCGCGCAGGCCTGGCAGCCGACGAGGCGTGCGTCTTCGTGGTCAACCACCAGAACCTGCTGGACATCTTCACCACGGCAGCGGCGATCCCGTATCCGTTCGCCTACTTGGCGAAAAAAGAGCTGACGCGCGTTCCATTCCTCAGCCTGGCGCTTCGGCATTCGCCGTCGCTCTTCCTCGACCGCTCCAGCCGGCGCGCCGCGATGCGCTGCCTTGCCGAGGGGGCCGGGCGCCTCCGCGACGGGCAGTCGGTGCTCGTCTTCGCGGAAGGGTCGCGGTCGTATTCCCCGGTCGTGTACCCGTTCAAGCGGGGTGCCTTTCGCGTGGCCGCGAAGGCCGGCGTGCCGGTCGTGCCCGTCACCATCCGCGACAGCTACCGCGTGATGGACGAACGCCGCTACGCCTCGCGCCCCGGCACGCTCTCGCTGGTAATCGGCGAGCCGGTCGCCACGGAGGAAGGCGCGGACGCCCCCGCCGCGATGGCCGCCGCGCGCAAGCAGATGGAGCGTGCGCTGGCGGAGGAGCGCCGCCGGTGCGGGGTCGAAGAAGGGGGCGAGGAGATCGCCGCCAGAGGAACCGGGCCGAGCGACGAGCCGTAGAGCGCCGCCCGTTACATTCTCAGCAACGCTGCTGCTTCCTTGCCGATGCCGCCCGCCTCCGCCCCCAGTGCTGACGGCGACAGCGATGAGGCGGCCCCGCCCGAAACGGTCGCGCCCGAAGACGTTTCGCCGGAGCACGTGCACCGTCTGGCCGACCTGGCGCGGCTGGATCTCTCCGACGAGGAGGCGAAGGCGCGGGCGGACGACCTGGGCCGCCTGCTCCGCCACGCTCAGCAGCTGGCGGAGGTGGGCACCGAAGGCGTCGAGCCGATGCCGCCGGGCGCGCCCGCTGTGCCCGAGGAACACCTGCGCGGCGACGAGGCGCAGAAATCGCTCTCGCAGCCCGAGGCCCTCGAAAACGCCCCCGACGCGGACGCGGATGGGTTCTTCCGCACGCCCGGCGTATCGAAGGAGTAGCGCATTGCCGCAGGCGCGCTGCGGTGTAGAGGGGCACAGCCCCACAAGGGTATGACACAGGCCCTGCGCTGTGTCGCTACGTCTCTGAACGGGCGTTTTCACTACATTCCCAGCACCCCCGCCACGACGCGCCCGCATGTCCTCGAAGAAGCGCCGTGGAAACCCGCGCAACGCGAATGACGGCGATACCTTCGGCCTCGCGGCATGGTGGACGGCACGCCCCGCCTGGCAGCAACACGCGCTCTGCCTGGGGCTCTTGTTTCTGGCGTCGCTGCTGTACTTCGCGCCGGTGCATTTCTCCGAAGGCACCCTGGGCGGGGGCGACCTCGTGAGCTGGCGCGCGCAGGCGGAGGCGATGATCGAGTACCGTGAGGCCACCGGCGAGGAGCCGCTCTGGAACCCGAACGTCTTCGGCGGGATGCCGGGCTACCTGATGAACTACGGCGAGCAGGTGCCCCAGATCGACGGGCTCCCGCGACTGCTGCGTGGCTTTCTGTGGCCCACGTCGCACTTCCTCTTCCTGCTCTTCGGGGCCTACGGGTTCGTCTTCTACCTGACGAAAAACAAAGGCGCAGGCCTCCTCAGCGCCGTGGCCTACGGGATGACCACGTATCTCGTGATCGCGCTGGGGGCCGGCCACGCCACCAAGTTCGTGGCCTTCTGCTTCGCCCCGTGGATGGCGTGGGCCTTCGCGTGGGCAATCCGGCGGCCCCGGTGGCTCTCGGCACTGGCGTTCGCCATCGCCCTGGCGATTAACCTGCGCGCCAGCCACGTGCAGATCACCTACTACCTCACGTTTCTGCTGGGCGTATGGTGGGTCGTCGAGCTCGTCGGCGCAGCGCGGCACGGGCGGCTCGCGCATTTCGGCAAAGGGACGGCCGCGCTCGCGCTGGGGTCGCTCCTGGGCCTGCTGATGGTCGCGCAGCCGTACCTTACCTACGCCGAGTACAAAGGCTACACCGTGCGCGGCAGCGAGGTCGAAAGCGGCGCAGGCGCCGGGGAGGAGGGCATGGGCCTCGAAAACGCGATGCGCTGGAGTCAGGGCGTCGGCGAGCTGGCCACGCTCGCGGTGGCGGGGGCACGCGGCGGCTCCAGCCAGGGCGGCACGTACTGGGGGCCGAAGCCCTTCACCGAGGGGCCGCACTACGTGGGCGGCATCGTGCTCTTTCTGGCGCTCCTAGCGGTGTGGAAGGTGCGGCGCAACGTCGTCTACGCCCTCGCCATCGGCGCGTTTTTGATGACGCTCTTCGCGCTGGGGCACCACTTCGCGCTTCTCAACGAGGCGATGTATGCCTACTTCCCGCTCTTCGACGCCTTCCGCGCACCGGAGACGTGGATGAGCATGGTCGCCTTCGCGCTGGCAGTCCTGGCGGGCCTCGGGGCGCACTACGCCTGCGAGCGCGTGGCGAATCGTGAGCGCGAAAAGGAGCACACGCGCGCCGTCTACGTCAGTGCCGGGGCGATGGCAGCCCTCGCGGCGCTGCTGGCGGTAGGCGGCGGAGCGCTCTACGACTTCGAGAAGCAGGGAGAGCGCGAGCGCATCACGCAGCGGGTGCGCCAGCAAACGCAACGTCAGCTCCGGGCGCAGCTCGCCCAGCAACCGAACCTCTCGATGCAGAGCCGGCGCGTGCAGCAGGCCCTCGACCGGCGCGTCAGCCAGCGCGTCAGCCAGTACATGGGCCGGGTCAAGCCCGAGCGGCAGGAA
>PXTT01000060.1 GCA_003022535.1 Bacteroidetes bacterium QS_9_68_14 | reverse complement strand
CATCGAGGAGGAGATGAAGTCCTCCTACATCGACTACTCGATGTCGGTGATCGTGAGCCGGGCCTTGCCAGACGCCCGCGACGGCCTCAAGCCCGTGCAGCGGCGCATTCTCTACGCGATGGAGGACCTGGGGCTCGACCAGAGCGCCAACTACAAAAAGAGCGCCCGCATCGTGGGCGAGGTGCTAGGCAAGTATCACCCGCACGGCGACAGCGCCGTCTACGACGCGATGGTGCGCATGGCCCAGCCGTGGAGCCTGCGCTACCCGCTGGTGGATGGGCAGGGCAACTACGGGTCCCTCGACGGCGACGCGGCGGCGGCCATGCGCTACACCGAGGCGCGCATGGAGTCGGTCACCGAGGCGCTGCTGACCGACCTCGGCAAGGAAACGGTCGACTTCCGCGAAAACTTCGACGGCACCCTCGAGGAGCCGACCGTGCTGCCGGCGGGCTTCCCCAACATGCTCGTCACCGGCGCGAGCGGCATCGCCGTGGGCATGGCCACGAAGATCCCGCCGCACAACCTGGGCGAAACCATCGACGCGGTCGTCGCCCGCATCGAAGACCCCGAGGTCACGATCCCCGACCTGATGAAGCACGTGCCGGCGCCGGACTTCCCGACCGGGGGCGTGATCTACGGCTACGGCGGCGTGCAGGAGGCCTACAAAACGGGGCGGGGCCGCGTGGTGATGCGCGCGAAGATGCACGAGGAGGAGCTGGACACCGGCCGCCAGGCGCTCATCGCCACCGAGCTGCCCTACCAGGTCAACAAAAGCCGGATGCTCGAAAAGATCGCCGACCTGGTGCGCCAGGAGCGCGTCGAAGGCATCAGCGGCCTCCGCGACGAGAGCGACCGCGAGGGGCTGCGCGTGGTGATCGAGCTGAAGCAGGGCGCGGTGCCGATGGTCGTCAAGAACAAGCTCTTTAAGCACTCGCACCTGCAGCAGACCTTCGGCGTCAACATGGTGGCGCTGGTGAACGGGCGCCCGCAGGTGCTCGACCTGCGCGAGGCCATCGACGTGTACGTCGAGCACCGCGAGGACGTGGTGCGGCGCCGCACGCAGCACGAGCTGCGCCAGGCCGAAGAGCGCGCCCACGTCCTCGAAGGATTGACCCTCGCTCTCGACCACCTCGACGCGGTCATCACTGTCATCCGTCACTCGCCCGACACCGGCGAGGCGCGCGAAAACCTGATGGCCGGCACGTACCCCTCGGACCTTACCGAGGACGACCTCGACGAACTGGGGGTCCCGCGGGTGCCGCCTATCGCCCAGCAGAATGCGGGGAGCGGCGTGCAGCAACGCCTCGAGCTCGAGGAGGCAGAGGAGGTCGGCGGCGACGGGGCCTCCGACGCCCCCGCCGAGGAGGGCGCGTGGCTCTCGCGCCGCCAGGCGGATGCGATCTTGAAGCTGCGCCTCTCGCGCCTGACGGGGCTGGAGCGCGACAAGATCGCCGGCGAGTATCGCGACATCATCCAGGAGATCGAGCGCCTGCGCGGCATTTTAGCCTCCCGCGAGCGGCGCCTGCAGATCATCAAAGACGAGCTGCTGGCGGTCAAAGACCAGTACGACGACGAGCGCCGCACCGAGATCGACTACACCGGCGGCGACTCGATCAACATGGAGGACCTGATCGACGACGAGCCGGTGGTGGTGACCGTGACGCACCAGGGCCTCTTGAAGCGCACGCCCATTACCGAGTACCGCGCGCAGGGGCGCGGCGGGCGTGGCATTCGCGCCAGCGGCACTCGCGAGGACGACTACGTCGAGCACCTTTTTGCCGGCACCACGCACGACTGGCTGCTCTTCTTCACCGACCACGGGCAGTGCTACTGGCTGCGCGTCTACGACATCCCCGAAGGGGGCCGCACCGCGAAGGGGCGCTCGATTCGCAACCTCATCCAGATCGCCCCCGACGACTCGCTGCGCGCCATCCTCGCCGTCGAGAAGGACGACTTCGCCGACGAGGACTTCCTCAACAGCCACTACGTGCTGATGGCCACGCGCGGCGGCCAGGTCAAGAAGAGCACGCTGGAGGCCTTCAGCCGCCCGCGCGCCGACGGCATCATCGCCATCAAGACCGCTTCGGATGACGAGCTACTGGAGGCCCACCTCACCAGCGGCGACGCCTGCGTGGTGATGGCCTCCTCGAGCGGCCACGCGATCCGCTTCGACGAGGAGGACGTGCGCCCGATGGGCCGCAAGGCGATGGGCGTGCGCGGCATCCGGCTCACCGAGGGCGCCGAGGTCGTCGGCATGTTCACCTGCGGGGGCGGCGCTGCCGACGCGGTGCACCTCGAAGACGACCCGCACGTGCTGACTGTCAGCCAGAAGGGGTACGGCAAGCGCACGCCGCTCGCGGACTACCGTCAGCAGGGACGCGGCGGCAAGGGCCTCGTCACGATGAACACCACGGGCCGCACCGGCCCGCTGGTGACGGTGAAGGGCGTCACCGCCGAGGAAGACCTGATGGTCATCACCACCGCCGGCACGATGATCCGCACCGAGGTGGAGGGCATCTCCGCAATGGGGCGCAACACGCAAGGGGTCAAGGTCATCAACCTGCGCTCCGGTGACCGCATCGCCGACGTGACGCGCCTAGCCGACCCGGCGGAGCACAGCGACGGGGCCGAGGAAGCGGAGGACCCCACGCCCGCGACGAACGGGCACGCTTGAGGGCTCGCTTCGCTCGCCGAAGGCGGGGGGAGGGTTTGAAGGAGCGTTTGCCCCTGGGTACGTGTGCGCAGCGGGGGGGCAAACGTAGACCTCGGGGGTCTCAGGCAACGCACCGTTCCTCATCGAATCGGCCTCCGATGAGGCTATGGGCCGTTCGGAGGCTTTCTTGGAGACCTCCGAGGTCTCTGAAGCTTCTTTCACCATTTCGCGCCTCTCCTGTGGAAACGCCCCTTCCCTCACACCTTCCCCACTCTCATGCGCGTCGGCGCATCTTACCGCACCAGCACGACCGAGCGCGTCTTGAGGAAGTCCTCGCTCTCGACGCGCATGAAGTAGACCCCGCTGGCGAGGCTGCCGGCCTCGAGCGAAAGGGTGCGCTGCCCGTCCACCGTTCCTTCAAAGAACGTCTTCACCCGCCTCGCGCGCGCGTCGTACAGGGTAGCCGTCACGCCTACCGACCGGCTCTGCCCGGTCTGGTCCCCCACGACCAGCCGCACCTGCGTCCGGTGCTGAAAGGGATTGGGAAAGGCCCCCGTCAGCGCGAAGGTCTCGCCCTCGGGTATTGGCACGGGGACTTCTATCGCCTGCTGAAAGGTTTGCCCGCCCTCGCTGTTCACCTGTTGCACGAGGAAGGTGTATGTGCCCGGATTGTTCACCTCGGTGGTGAAGGTCAGGGTACTTTCGCCCGTCGCTTCGACGGTCTTTACCTCTTTGAAGTTGGGACCGCCCGTTCCGCACTCGTCCCGCGTCCCGAAACACTGCTTGACGGCGAATTTCTCGGCCGCGCCTGGCTCCCTGGTCGTGACGGTAATTTCCACCTGCTGCGTTCCATTGGCCATCGACACACTGGTATCCACCACCGCCAGCGTAGTGGGCACCTCGTCGAGCGCCGCCACCGCATCGACGAAGCCGCAGCCGGTTTTGAACGTGAACCGCTCCGGGCAAATCGGGTCGTCAGGGGACGTGCCCGTCCCCGGAACTGGCGGACTGGGGAGGGCCTCGACGGCTGTTTCTTCGAGAAACCGATACGTGCGCGAGGGCGGGAGGTCGGCGTTGAGGTCGTACATCAGCGCGGCCACGCCCGCCACGTGCGGGGCCGCCGCACTGGTGCCGAAGAAGTTGGGCAGGTCCGGATCGTCCCCGAGCTGCTCGAACGGACTTGGGGGAAGCTGCTGCCCGAAGAACGTGTTGTCCCCGCCGTCCGGCCCGATTACCTCCGGCTTCGCGCGCACCCTCGGGTCTGGAAGCTGCTCCGGCGTGCCGTCGTCATCGGTGTCCGCGAAGTAGATCGGCGTGCCGCCGAGGGCAGAGAACCCCTCCGTAAAGGGGGCCTCCACCGGCCGGATCTCCGCGTTCTCGCGCTCTTCGTTGAAGGCGGGGGTGTTGAAGAACGCCGCCGCCGCGACGGCCTCGGCGCCTCTGGCGTTGGCGTGGCCGTAGAGCGTGGAGTGGCGGTCGTCGTACTCGAGGAGCTCGAAGGAGCTGTACACCGCTTTGAGAAGCTCCTCCGGGGGCGGCCCCTCCACCAACTCAATGCCGACTTGAAACGTCGTGTCGGCCACGCCGTCGTCGTCGGCGTCCACCGAGCCGTCGTTTTCATACTGCAACACCTCGACAGGATCGTTGCCGGTGCCGTCGTCCATCACGCTCGGGAAGGTGGCCTCGGCGACCACGTCGCCGTTTTTGTCCAGCAGCACCATATCCAGGTCGCTGGAGGCGCCTTCGCTGCTGCCGGCGCTGGGATACGGCTGCGGCCATTGCAGGCTGACCGTTCCCGTAAGTCCCTCCTGAAGCGACACCCGCTTCAAGGAATCGGTGGCGCCGCCGGGGTCGAAGTCGTGCAACGGACCGCCCTCCAGCGGGCCCTCCCGCTCGGAGTCGCGGAAGCCGCTCTCGCTCTCGTAGGAGTTGCCGTCGGAATTGCCCGCTGCGGAGAAGTACGCCACCCCTTGATCGAACACGTCGTTGACGCCCTGCGCGATGACGCCTTCGGCGAACATCGGTTCGGCAAAGTAGATCACGTCGTCCACGATCACGCTCGCGCCTTCGCCGGCCAGCTCGCGGATGCTGTTCTCGAAAGTGGCGATCCCGCCGAAGGCCGTACTGAAGCGCTGGTCGGCCTCGGGAGCCACGTCGAAGATGATCTGCACCATCGCGCGCCCCTCGTCGGTGCCCGACCCGCAGCCTTCCTCCTCTGTCAAAAGCACGTCTTCGGGCGGGGGAATCTCGCCGGCCTCTTCGTCGTCGCTCGCCCCGCCCTGGCAGTCGAAGCTGTCGGAGAGCACGCCCACGGTCACGCCGCTGCCGTCGGTGTCGAACCGCTCGCGCGCCTCGGCGGCCCCAAGGGCCTCGACGCCCTGACTGACGACCGGCGCCTCCTGCTGCTGCATCGCCGCCTTCGCGGGGCCGCCGACTTTCTTCGCCCCGACCACCTTCGCCAGCGAGGGGCGCGCGAAGCGAAGCGCCGCCAGCTGGGCCGCCTCCGCCAGGGCCTCGACGGGCAACCACCCACTGACGACGGGCCCGGCGGTGGCCCCGCGCGCGAGCCCCAGCGCCTCGAGTCGCGTGCGCAGCCTCGAGGGGGCTTTCGCGGCAACAGCGTCGATGCGCACGCGCCTGCTTCGCACGGGGAGAAGCGTCTGCGCCGGGTCAAAGCCCGCGCCCTGCGCCGCCGCGCCGCCCAGCCGGTCCTTGTAGTATAGCTGGGCCAGGTCTCTCCCAATCTTCACCAGCGGACCGTCTTTGCCTTCGCCGTCGGGGCCGCGGAAAGCCTGGCGCGCTGCCTGCACGGCCCGGGACGGGGCCCCTTGCTGGGCGAACGCCGGCCCATCCCCCACCAGCAATGCGATCAGCGCGCTTGCGGCCACGACCGGCGCAAGCAACAGGGCGTCACGCGCGCGGCAGTACACACGACGGAGAAAGTTGCGCTCGGCCATCTTTTTCGCACCTGCGTTCAATGAAATAGCAGATTGCACGTTGCTCAGTGTACGAAACAACGTGCGGCTTTGCATAGCCTGCCCGAGGCTATCGATGTTAACGGTAGGAGGCCGGGCGCGAGGGGCGCATCGAGCGCAGGCTCCCCAGCCGGGCGGCCTCCGGAAGCGCCCCGATGGGCAGGCGCCCACTGACGACGGGGCCGGCCGCCGTGCCGCCCGCCAGCCCCAGCGCGTCGAGGTCGGCTTTGAGCCGGTCGCCGCTCTGTGAAGCGGTGGCGTCGATGAGCACGCGGCCCTCGGTAACGCGCGCCCCGCCCGGCGGCTCAAAAGCGGGGCTGCCTGCAGGCGTTTGCCTCTGCTCCCGATGAGCGCGGTAGGCAAAATAGACGTGCGCCAGGTCGTAGCCTATTTTTGCCAGCGGGCCGTCCTTGCCCTCTAGATCGCGCCCGCGGAAGGCGTAGCGCGCCGCCTCGGCAGGCGGGAGCGTATCGGCGAGGGCATCGAGCGACAACGTGTCGGCGGCAGTCTGGGCGGAGCGGTCCGCGGCGTCGCCGGAGGTAGCGGAATGAAGCAGGGGGCAGCCGGCCCATAGAAGAGCCGACAGCAACAGGACCGCTGAAAGCGGGAGCGCCGGGACCCGACGGCGGCCCTGCCCAGGGAGCAACGGACCGCGGAGGCGGCACGTCGTCGTTCGTCTGTCATCCATCGTTTGCGGCAGAGATAAACGTGCGGCGGTGCAGTACAGGAGCTCCCCGGGGGTGCAGGCGACGCCGCCCCTCCTCAATTCCCCATCCGGTCCAGCGCGCGGCGCAGGGCGTCTAGTCCCGCATCGATCTCGCCCCGAGTGATCGTGAGCGGCGGGCGAAAGCGGATTGTGCGCTCCCCGCAGCCCAGCAGCACGGCCCCCTCCTCGAAGCAAAGGTCTTTGAGGTGGTCGCGGTGCTCGGGGCTGGGCATGTCGAAGGCGCACATCAGGCCCCGCCCGCGCGGGTTCGTCACCGCCTCGTGCTCGTCAGCAAGCGCGCGCAGCTCTTCCAGCAGATGCTCGCCCACCGTGGCCGCGTGGCCGAGCAGGTCCTCCTCCTCGATGATCTCGAGGATGCGGTCGAAGCGCACCATGTCCACAATGTTGCCGCCCCAGGTGGAGTTGATGCGGCTGGGCACCTCGAAGACGTGATCCGAAACCTCGTCGAGCTTCTCGCCGGCGAGCACGCCGCAGACCTGCGCCTTCTTGCCGAAGGCCAACAGGTCGGGCCGCACGCCCAGCGCCTGGTGCGCCCAGAACTCGCCTGTGATGCCGACGCCGCTCTGTACCTCGTCGAAGATGAGCAGCGCGTCGTGCTGGTGCGCCAGCTCTTTGAGCGCCTTCAGAAACTGCGGGCGAAAGTGGTTGTCTCCGCCTTCGCCCTGGATCGGCTCGCAGATAACGGCAGCGATCTGGCCTGAGCGCTCGTGGAAGTGGCGTGCGACCTGGCGCAACGCCTCCTCCTCACGGGCGGCCACGCGCTCCTGCTCGGCGTCGTCGACGGGGAAGCGGAGCGCCGGGTTGGCCACGCGTGGCCAGTCGAATTGGGGAAAGTGCTTCGTCTTGGTCGGGTCGGCGGTGTTGGTGAGGCTCATCGTGTAGCCGGTGCGCCCGTGAAAGGCCTGGTCGAGATGCAGGACCTGATGGCCGACCTCGCGGCGGTAGCCCTTCTGGTAGTTTTTGCGCACCTTCCAGTCGAAGGCCGCCTTCAGGCAGTTTTCCACCGCCAGCGCCCCCCCGCTGATGAAGAAGGCGTACGGCAGGTACTCGGGGATCCCGACGCGGCTAAACGTTTCCACGAAACGCCCCAGAAGCGGGGTGCGCACGTCGGAGTTGGTCACTTTGTTGATCGCGGCGCTCCAGAGACGCTCCTCGAAGTCCTCGCCCGCCTGGTCGCCCGTCAGCTTCGGGTGGTTCATGCCCAGCGGGCTGGAGGCGTAGAACCCGAAAAGGTCGATGTACGTCTCGCCAGTGCGCTGATCGACGAGCGTGGTACCGCGGCTCGCTTTCATATCCAGCACGAGCGGCATCATGCCTTCCGTCAGCAGGTGCCGGTCGAGGATTTCCTCG
This sequence comes from Bacteroidetes bacterium QS_9_68_14, assembly GCA_003022535.1. Lineage (GTDB taxonomy): Bacteria > Bacteroidota > Rhodothermia > Rhodothermales > Salinibacteraceae > QS-8-64-10. The sequence goes on along the minus strand of PXTT01000060.1, from coordinate 7,963 downwards.
GCGTGGCGAGCCGCCTCGGCGCGGCGTGCGGAGGCGCCGTCGCCGCTCGGGGCCGGGGCGCCCTCCACGGCGTCTTTTTTTGCGGGGTCGTCGGCAAGGGCGTCCTGCGTAGGCATGTTCGTCTGGGCGGGTCGCGGCGGGAGACGAGCGGGCGGGCCGTCGCGCTTGACCGGCCTTTCTCCGGAAAGCAGAAGGCCCTCCGGAAGGAGGTAACGCCCGAGCCGGACGTGGTTCCCCTTCCTTCTCTGCGCAGGGACGGGCGCAGGGAACGGCCGGAACGGGTGCTTGGGCCTTTCGTAGCACCCCGTCCATCCGTGAAGTTGCTCCTCAGCAAGGAGCTTTTTTCTTTTTTACCCCGCCGACATGCCCGACGCCGACCCGAAGACGCCCGGCGAGATCGAACTCGACACCGCGCCGCAGGAACCGCTCGCCCCCAGCGGCGATGGAGCCAGTGGCGACGGGGCCGCCGGCGGCGGACCGGAAGGAATGATCGACCTTCCGGTCGTGGAGAACCAAAACAAGAACCGCCGCGGCCAGCGGCCCGAGTGGTTGCGCGTGAAGCTGCCTTACGGCGAGACGTACAAAAACGTCCTCGACACCGTTGAGGAACACGACTTGCACACCGTCTGCCAGAGCGCGCAGTGCCCCAACATGGGCGAGTGCTGGTCGAAGGGCACGGCCACGTTCATGATCCTGGGCGACGTGTGCACGCGCTCCTGCGGCTTCTGCGCCGTCAAGACGGGCCGCCCCGAGGAGGCGGGCCTGGACTGGGACGAGCCGCGCCGCGTGGCGAAGGCCGCTGCCAAGATGGACCTCAGCCACGCCGTCATCACCAGCGTCAATCGGGACGAGCGAGAGGACGGCGGCGCGCCGATCTTCGCGGAGGTCATTCGCAAGATCCGCGAGAAGCAGCCCGGCTGCACCGTCGAAGTTCTCACGCCCGACTTTCGCGGCATCGAGAGCGCCATCGAGACCGTCTTCGAGGCGGAGCCGGATCTCTTCAATCACAACGTCGAGACGGTTCCGCGCCTCTATCGCCGCGTGCGCCCGCAGGCCGACTACGAGCGCAGCCTTCGCGTCTTGGAGATGGCCAAAGAAGACGGCCTGCGCACCAAGAGCGGCATTATGGTGGGCCTCGGCGAGGAGCGCGACGAGGTCTTGCAGATCATGGACGACTTCGTAGAGATCGGCCTCGACGTGATGACCATCGGCCAGTACCTCCAGCCCAGCGAGATGCACCTGCCGGTGGAGGACTTCGTGCGGCCGGAAGTTTTCGACTGGTACAAGGAGGTCGGCGAAGACAAGGGGCTCGAGCACGTGGAGTCGAGCCCACTCACGCGCTCCAGCTACCACGCCGAGGAGCACGTTTGATTGGGAGTTGGAAACTGACAATGGGTTCTCGGAGAGCGTCTGGCTGGCGGGTTTCCCCCCTTGCTCCTCCGGCAGCCCGAAGGGGTCAATTGCAAACTCTCAATCACCAGTTTTCAATCGAAATGGCTGGCGAGTATGACCTCAACTTCCGCGAGCACCCCGAGGCGTTTCGTTTCCAGCATGGAGAGCAGGGCGTCTTCAAGGTCGAGCCGTACAAGAGCGAACTCCTCCCGCACTGGCAGTACAAGGACGAATCTGCTGCCGAGAAATCGTCCGCCGCGATCTGGGAGCAGTTCATAGACTACCGCGCGGCCGAGGACTTCGTGGGGATGGACATGGCGCGCAAGTACCTGCAAATGGGCTTCACCCGCGCGATGCGCTACGCCAAGTACCCCGGCGGCCAGAAGTACGATGACGACGGCCACGAAAACGAACCGCAGACCTGGGCCGACGAGGAGAAACGCGCGGCGGCCGTCGTTTTCAAAGATGCCCTCGACGCGGCCCGAGACGACGCCACCTACCAGCGCCTGCGCGAGCACCACGAGGAGGCAGTTTACGACCCTGATGCCAGCCCCATGTGAGCGCGTCTAGGTCAGAGATCGTGGACTCGGACGGCAGACGGTAGACCGTGGCCAGCGATTTTTCGCGTGTCGAAGGAGACGGCCGGAAGCAACGCCTCAGCGTTCGACCAGCCGCGCGAGCGTGTCGTCGTCGAGGCGGTGGCCGCCCTCGAAGCGGAGCAACTCGTAGGCCACGCCGGCCTCGTTGAGGCGCTCGCGTTGCGCCGCCAGCCGCTCTGGCGTGACGTAGGCGTCGCGCGTGCCAGCGACAAGCGTGAGGCGTGTGTCCTCGATGGCGGCGGAGGCCACGTCGGGGGGCAGGGCGCCGGCCCAGAGCGTGAGGCGCTGGACGGCGTGGCCTCCCGCGAGCCGGTGCGCCGTCCAGCGCGCGGCGGTAGCGGCGCCCTGCGAGAAGCCCAGCACGTGAAGCGCGCCGGCCGGGCGTAACTCCTGCTCTGCCAACGCGTCGAGGTAGGCAAGGTAGTCGGCGATCTCGGCTTCCCGGTCGGCGCTCGTCATCCAGGAGGCGCCCACCGCCCCGCCCGTGCCCTCGGTGTAGAAGCGCGAGAGCGCCTCGGGGGCCACGACGCGAGCGCCTGCTTCAGCGGCGGGAGCGAAGTGCGTGGCGAATGCTTGCGCCCGCTCCCCGTAGCCGTGTAGCACGAACCATGTGGCGCGCGCCTCTGCAGGCGGCGGACCGGCGGTGTAGTAGCGCGCCGTACGCCGGACGCGGAGCGTGTGCGAATCAAGAGGGTCCGTCTGGCTCATGGTCTCCACGAATCGCTGGCCTCGAGACCCGAACGCCCCGATGCGCGAAAGTCCCCAACTCCTCCCCTCCCGTGTCCCCATGTTTTCGGCGTCCGTCCAGCCGGTTGAGGCGCGCGCGGCATGGCTCTGGCTCGCTCCGACGACGGGCAGGCGCGAAATGACCTCAAACGAAATGACCTCCAACATGGAAACATGGACGGGCATGATGGTGAAAGCGAAAAGCAGTGCGGCTGTAACATCTTTGAACGAAGCTGCGCCGGGGCTGAACGGCTGCGTTGCGCCCGGGTTTTTCGGAACGCATTCCTGCCGGGGCGGCGGCGCCTTCACCGACGCGACCTCTTCCAGCCACGCCTTCCCCCATGCCTATCGTCAACCTGACCAACGTCACCGTCCGCCTCATTCCCGAGGACTACGACACGAGCACCGACGTGGACGAGGCCATCTACGCGACCTTCGAGCCCTCGGGCCAGCAGGTCGAGGTCCAGACGCGCGGCGAGAGGCATGAGATGGACGGCGTACCTGTAGAGGTGACTTACGTGACGGGCTTCGCAGGCGTGCCCGAGGCCGAGGACGGCACTTTTTACATCGTTCCGCAGCCCGTGGCAAAGGTCTCCGAGCGCCCCGACCTGGTCACGCCCGACACCGGCCCCTCGGCCGTGCGCGACGAGAGCGGGAAGGTCTACGCCTGCCGCCGCCTCTTCAGCGTCGTCAAGGAGTGAGAGAGTGAGCAAGGCCTGGTAAGTGGGAAATGGGCTTCGCTTCGTGGCCTTCCACTCACTATTCTCCCCCTACCGCTCTTCCGCTCACGCTGCCTGCGGCGCCTCGTACTCGTCCAGGTAGGCCATCGCGTCGGAGGGATCGTTGGCGAGGTAGTAGAGCCCTCCGTGCCGCCGACGGGCGAAGCCTTCCTCGTAGAGCTGCTCGAAGAAGCGAATCAGCGCGTCGTAGAAGCCGCCGGTGTTAACCAAGACGAGCGGCTTGCGATGGTAGCCGAGTTGCTTGAGCGTGAGCACCTCCATGAACTCCTCGAGCGTCCCGAAACCGCCGGGCAACGCCACGAAGGCATCCGCGCGGCTGTACATCTCGGCTTTGCGCTCCTGCATCGTCCCAGTGACGACCATCTCATCGGCCACCTCGTAGGCCACGCCCTCTTTGTCACGCAACGCCTCGGGGATGACGCCGACGACACTGCCGCCCTGTTCGTGGACCGCTTCGGCGAGGCGCCCCATCAGGCCCACCTGCCCCCCGCCGTAGACCAGGCGGTGCCGCCCCTCGGCGAGCGCGCGGCCCATCGTCTCGGCCACCGCGAAGTGCTGGTCGTCGATGTCGTCGCTGGAGGAGCAATAGACGCAGACCGTGTCGCTCATTTTTTGAGTTTGGGAGTGCGGGGATCAGAGGATGCGGGTGTTCAACGACAGGACGCGGACGTTCTTGGCCCTCTGCCGCCGGTTAACGGGCGCAGTGTCGAGGCGAAAGGGGCGCCCGACCTACCACGGAAGCGCATCGGCTGGGCGCGCCAACGTATCGCTCGAAAAGGTGGAAGGCAACCACCGCCAGCGCGTGGTGGATTCGCCCTTCGCGCACCAGCCGGCTCGTCTCCGAGGGAGCCGCGCGCCCGGCCCCTCCTTCGTGAAAGCCCACCGAAATGCCCCCTTCGCCATCTCTTTTGCCGGCGTCGTCGCTTCGGGTCGCTCACGGCGGCTCCTCGGGTCCGGGCGCAAACAGTTCGAGCGCGCCGTCAGCCACGAGGCGGGCCAGGAGCGCGGGGAAACCGTCTTCATCGAGGTGAGGCGCCAGCGCCCCGGGCGGCAGGCGGCGGCGGTCGGACAGGAGCGCAGCGGCGAAGGCGCGCTCGGGCGGCAGGTCGTACGGCTCGCCCCCGGCAAAGAGCGTAGCGCTCCCGTCCTCGTTCTCGAAAAAGGCCAGCCGGGCGCCGGGCGCCGGGCGCAGGCCCTGCCCGTCGCGGATTGCGGCCGCCATCTCGTTGGCGTCGGGTGGCTCCCCGGGCGGGAGCAGCGGCTCGCCAGCGGGCGGGCGTGTGGCATGGCGCCCCAGCCAGCGGTCGATGGCCCCGTCGTCAGCGGCGGCCCGCTTTACCACGCGGCGCACCTGCTCACGCGCCTCGGGAGAGATTTCGCCCACGTGCTCCGGCGGCGCATCGAGCGCGGGATCGGCGAAGCGGTCTTCCTCGGTAAGCTGCTCGGCGCAGGCGCGGGCGTAGCCGGCCAGGATCTCCGCGTGGCTGGGAGCGCGCAGGCCCACCGAGTAGGTCATGCAGTCCTCGCTCTCACTGATGCCGTGGTGCGCCACGCGCGGCGGCAGGTACAGCAGGTCACCTGCTTCGAGGACGACCTCCTCGTCTGGCTCGAAGTCTGCTAAGATGCGCACGTCGAGCCCCGGCACGATCTCCTCATTTTCGACTGGCGCGCGTGAGAAGCGCCAGCGGCGTTGCCCTTTTCCCTGTACCAAGAACACGTCGTAGTGGTCGAGGTGCGCGCCCACGCCGCCGCCCTCCGGCGCATAGCTGACCATCACATCGTCGAGGCGCCAGCGCGGCAGGAAGCGGAAGTGCTCCAGCAGGCGCCCCACCGCGGGCACGAGCTGGTCGACGGCCTGCACCAGCAGCGTCCAGTTTTTCTCGGGCAGCGCGCGAAAGTCGTCTTCGGCGAACGGCCCGTGGCGCAGCTCCCACGGGTAGGCGCCGCCCTCTTTCAGAATGAGGCGGCTCTCGACACCCTCTTCGAGCGCGAGCCCGGCCAGCTCCTCCGGCGCCAGCGGCGAGGTGAAGCCGGGCGCCCCGGAGAACGTACTCCTGGGGGGCAACGCCTCACGAATGACGCGCGGGCGCTGCTGCCAGTAGTCTTCGAGGAAGGCTTCTGGGGAAAGGTCGCCCAGCGCCGGTTCGAGCGCGGCGGGCGGGGAAGCCACGTTCATTGCCGATGGATGGTAGATGGAAAAGAGTGGATGGTTTTTAAGACGCTGGAGGCAAAAGCAAATGAGGACCCCCCTACCACTCATCGTCCCCGCTCCCTAAAGCAGCTCGACCAGGTACATCAGGCCCTCAAAGGCAGGCCACAGCAAGAGGAGCACCATCACCCAGGCGGCGATCTGGAGGCTCGTCCGCTGGCGCGGGGCCTCGTAGCCGCAGATCGGGCAGGCGTCCGCAGAGGCGTCCACCTCCATCGCACAGGCGGTCGGGGCTTGGCTCGGAGGGACGCGGCCCACCGCTCGGGGCTGCCGCTCGTCACGCCCCGAGTTGGTCTTCGAGCTCTTCGAGCAATTCTTCGCGTTGCTCGTCTGTCAGGTCGCTCGCCGCGCCGGGGGCGCCGGAGGTGGAGAGATCGCCGTTGGGCGAAGGGTCATGCGCCTCGGGCGGCCGGGGCGTTTCCCTTCGCGCGAAGCGCCAGCCCAGCGCGGCCACGCCGACAGCGGCGGCCGAGGCGAGCGCGACTTTCCAGAAGCGGTTCATGGCACGACGCGGGGAATAATTTCCACAGAAGACGCGGGAGAAAACGCACGCTTCGGGCGCAGGTTCGTCCGCCGCCCGCGCCGTTTTCTCGCTGAACGCGGCCCGGCCTACTTCGTTGACTGCACGGGGTACAGTGGTCCTGCTTTTGCTATGCCGCCGTGGCTCTTCGAGGGCCCCTGCGGATCATACCCCTTGCGGTGCTTCTCAGCGTGATTTCTCAGCGTGATGACGGACCGGGCGGCAAACCGCCACGCCCCCCTGCCTCTGCGCTGGTCGATTCGGCAACCCCGCTGACCCGTCGAGCACTTCCGAACTCCCGCTCTCCCTGCCCTCCCACATCCAAATGGACGCATCGCTCGAAGAGCGCATTTCCGTTCGTGGCGCCCGCGAGCACAACCTGCAAGGCTTCGACCTCGACATCCCGCGCGGGCAGCTCGTGGTGGTGACGGGCCTCAGTGGCAGCGGCAAGTCCAGCCTCGCCTTCGACACGATCTACGCCGAGGGGCAACGCCGCTACATGGAGTCCCTCAGCGCCTACGCGCGCCGCTTCCTGGGCATGATGGAGCGGCCTGAGGTGGACCACATCGACGGCCTCAGCCCGGTGATCGCCATCGGGCAGAAGACGACCAGCAGCGGGCCACGCTCCACGGTAGGCACGGTGACGGAGGTCTACGACTTCCTGCGCCTGCTCTTCGCGCGCGCTGGAACGGCCTATTCCCACGAGAGCGGCGCGCGGATGCGCCAGCAGAGCGACGATGAGATCGTAGACGGGCTGCTGGAGGATTTCCCCGAGGGCACGCGCATCGCCATTCTCGCGCCGGTCGTGCGCGGGCGGAAGGGGCACTACCGCGAGCTCTTCGCGCGCCTCAGCGGTGAGGGCTTCGAGCGCGTGCGCACCGACGGCGAGACGCGCTTGATCGAGGAGGGGATGAAGCTCGACCGCTACGTGACGCACGACGTGGAGGTGGTCGTGGACCGGATCGCGGTGAAAGACAGCTCCGAGGATAGTGCGCGGCCCCGCGTCAGCCGAGCCGTCGAGACGGCGCTGGAGATGGGCAGCGGCACCCTCATCGCCGAGGTGGTGGACGGGCCCGACGACGCGGACACCGCAATCATCGGCGATCACACGATGAGCCGCCACCTCTACGATCCCGAGAGCGGCCTCAGCTACGACGATCCCTCGCCTAACACGTTCAGCTTCAACACGCCCTACGGCGCGTGCCCCAAGTGCGACGGCCTCGGCACGCAGCAACGCCTCAGCCGCACGCTCATCATCCCGCGTCCGTCGGAGACCATCGCCGAGGGCGGCCTCGAGCCGCTCGGCCCCCCGCGCGACACGTGGATCTTCAGCCAGCTCGAGGCGGTGGCCGACGCCTACGAGTTCGACTTCGAGACGCCGCTGAACGAGCTGTCCGACGAGCAGATCGGTGTCATCCTCGATGGGGCAGGCGAGGAGCAGTTCGACATCGTCTACCGCTACAAAAAGCGCGAGGTGCGCTACACGCATCGCTTCGGCGGCCTCAAGGAGCACATCTGGCACACCTACGAAAACACCAATAGCAGCAAGCAAAAGCGCTGGGCCGAGCGCTTCATGCACGAAGGCCCCTGCCCAGCGTGCGAGGGCGGCCGCCTCAAGCCCGAAGCGCTTGCCTACCGCATCGGCGGCAACGCGACGGAGGAAAAGAACATCGCTGAGCTCGCGCAGATGGACCTGCGGCGGCTGGAAGACTTCTTCGAGCGCGTGGCCTTCGAGGGCCAGAAGGCGCAGATCGCCGCGCCCATCGTCAAGGAAATC
>PXTT01000059.1 GCA_003022535.1 Bacteroidetes bacterium QS_9_68_14 | reverse complement strand
CAGTTTCTCCTGGCTGAGCGCCACGCGGATTTTCCAGTAGGCGTCGTGCGCAACGGCCACGCCCGCCAGCGCCGAGCCCGTGCCGTAGGTCAGGCCTTTCTCGTCGCGCACGATGCGCATGAGCCGCGCCGAGAAGTTGCCGCCCAGCACGTAGTTGGCCACGTAGAGCGGCAGGTAGTCCTCGCTGTCGCGGCGCAGTCCAGGGAGCGCATGGCCGAGGCGCACGTCCACACTCTCGCGGTCGGGCATCTCGACGGCGTGGTGCTGCTTTTCGGAGGGCGCGGCCTCGGTGTCGAAGCGCGGCTCGGGGTCGGCCGTCTCCCACCCGCCGAAGTGCTCGCGGGCGGCATCGGCCAGGGCGTCGGGAGCGAGGTCGCCGGCCGCGGCCATCAGCAAGTCGTCCGCGCCGAGGTGCGCGTCGTGGTGGGCCTGCACGTCCGCGCGGCCCAGCGCCCGAAGCTGCTCGAGGAGCGCCCCGGGAGCGGGGCGGTAGCTGGGATGGGCTGGCGTGTAGAGCGCGCGCGCCAGCGCCCCGGACGCCTGGGCACGAGTCTGGTCCATCCGGCGCTGAAGCGCGGCGGCCTGCTGGGCGCGCTCTTTTTCGAGCTCCTCAGGCGCGAAGCGTGGCTGCCGCAGCATGTCGGAAAGGACTTCCAGCACGGCGGGCACGTCATCCCTGAGCGCGCGGACGGAGAAGCGCACGCGCAGCCCGCTGGACGTCACATTTAGCTCGGCGCCGCGGTCTTCGAGGACGCGCGCGAGCTCGAAGCGGTCGCGGTGCTCGGTGCCTTTGTCCAGCAACGCGGCCATGAGCTGCTGCGTGAGCTCCTCGCCGGCGGCGAAGTCCGGCCACGCGCGCACCGACCCGCGCAGGCTGACGACCTCCTCGGCGGGGGTCGGGAGCGCGAGCAGGCGACCGCCCGCCACGGACCGCTCGGCCACGCGGGCGGCGAACGTCTCGTCGGCAGCGGGGACGGCTTCGGAAGAGACAGGTGAGTTCATCCGAGGGTGTCTTTGACTGGATGCGGTGGAGGGTGCGGGGGTTCTCGCCAAGCAGACGAGCGAGGGCAGCGCCCCCCGCACGCTCACGCTCAAACGGGCACGTACGTCCCCACGGTGCGCTTCTCGCGGTTGAGGTACTGCCGGGCCACGCGCTGCACGTCCGCGGGCGTAACCTGCTCGATGCGGTCCATGAACTGCGCGTAGAGCGTCCAGTCGCCGGCGGCGAGGGCCTCGTTGAGCTGCGCGGCGATAGCGAACGGCCCGTCGCGCCCAAAGGCTTCCTGCGCCTTGAGCTGGCGCTTCGCACGGGCAACCTCGTCTTCGGCCACGCCTTCTTCCTTCACGTTCTGGATGACCTCCTCCAGCGCCATCTCGACCTCGTCGTGCGTCTTCTCCGGCGCGAGGAAGGCAAAGAGGCTGAACAGGCCGGGGTCGTGCAGACGCGGGCTCATGGCCACGACCTCGGCGGTGAGGCCCCGGTCGGTGAGGCGGCGATAGCAGCGGCTGCCCTTGCCGCTGGCGAGGATGCGCGCAAGCACCGCGAGGGCGTCGGCATCCTCGGTAAGGCCCGGCGGTCCCTTGTAGGCCACGAGCAGCGCCCCGAGCTGGCCCTGCTGGCGAACCTCCACGCGCCGCTCGCCGCGTTGCTCCGGCTCGCGCGTCGGCTCGGCCTTGCCGGGGGCATGGCCGTTCGTCGCGTGGCCATTCGCCTGCGAGCCGGGCCCGCGGTCGATGCTGCCGAAGTGCTCGGCCACGAGGCCCAGCGCCTCCTCGCGCTCCACGTCGCCGATGATCGTAGCCGTGGCGTTGGGGGGCCAGTAGAAGCGGTCGTAGAAGCCCCGCAGGTCCTCGGGGCTGGCCGCCTCGACATCCGGCCGCCACCCGATGGTGGGGTGATGGTAGGCGTGCGCGGTGAAGGCCGCCGCCCAGACGGCGTGGTAGAGGTTGCGGAAAGGGTCGTTCTGCCCCTGGTCGTGCTCGTTGAGGATGACGGTGCGCTCCCTTTCTACGTCCTCCGGGCGCAGGAGCAGGCCGCGCATCCGGTCCGCCTCGATCTCGACGGCCTTCGGCAGATGCTCCTTCGGCAGGAGCTCGTAGTAATTGGTGCGGTCGAACCACGTGGAGGCGTTCACCCGCGCACCCACGCGCTGCAAGGTGTGAAAGATGGACGTACCATCACGCGCGTTGAAGTGCTCGGTGCCCTTGAACATCAGGTGCTCGAGCATGTGCGTGGCGCCGGTCAGCCCGGTGCGCTCGTGGCGGCTGCCCACGCGGTACGTCAGCATGAAGCAGGCCACCGGCGCGGCGGCCTCCGGCATAAAGAGCACTTGGAGGCCGTTGGCATCGAGGCGGTACTCCTCGATGCCGCCGGCTCTTTTCTCAAAGGAGAAGGCATCCGGCGCGGCAGGGTGCGGATCGGACGCAGAGGCAGAGGCGGTCGGTTCCATGCGTTCGTAGAGGTAGCGTGTTTTCGATACAGCGCGCCCCCTTACTTCAGGGCATAGCGAAACTTGTGGACGTCACCGCCCACGTGAACGGCGAGCATGAACCGCCTTGCCGTTCCTTCCACGATCGGGGTGTAGACGAACCCCGTGGCGCGGCGCCCCTGCCCCAGCGTGGAAAGGCGCAAAAGGGGAAGGGCATCGTCGTCCTCGCTGCTCTCTGCGGCGTACGCCCCGCCCTCCTCCGTGCCCCGAACTTCTCGGTCAGCGTAGAGGTCGCCCGTGGGGGTCGTCTGCCCGTCGTACGTCAGCCGCACTTGCTGCGGGCCCATCTTTCGCGCGCGCTTCCCTTCGTTCAAAACAGATACGAAGAACTGCAGGTAGTCGCCGGTGGCGCTCCGCAGGCTGAGGGCGACCCTGCTGTTCGACTTTTTCGAGCGAAGGAGATCGTATCCGTCTTTCTGGGTCGCCTTCACCAAGCCTGGCTGGTACTTCGCTGGGATGACCTGCTCGAAGCCCTTTGACGAAGCGCTTTCTTGCGAGGAAGCACAGCCGGCCCCCAACCCCGCCACGAGGGCGCAAGCGAGAGCGAGAAGAGATGCCCGCTTCGATGCGGCGCGCTGTAAAGTCGGGGGCATAGCGGAGTGTGCGTGATCGAGGATCGTGAGCTTCGATGGAGAACCGTGTTTTCCCGGCACCGCGCCCGTCCGTCCCGCGCGGGACCGCGCCGGACGCTACCCTTCCTACGCCTCACCAAAGACTTCGGCCACGCTCACCTCAACGCCTTCGAGCGCCTCGTCGCGGATGACGCCCTCGGAGAAGGTGCGTGGCTGCATGTCGGCGCCGTAGACCGTGATCGACCGCGTGGCCGGCTGCACGAGCCAGCACGAACCCGTGCCGGCGTTAATCAAGTTGCGGATTTTGTCGACCAGATCCTGCGTGCGCTGCGTCGAACTGACAATCTCGACCGCCAGGTGCGGCGGCTCTTCCACGCGCAACGTGTCGCGCGTCAGGTCCATCGGCCGCTTCGGGTAGAGACAAATGTCCGGCGTAGCGCGCAGGTCTTCCAGCTCGAGCGAAAGCTCGCTGATCACGTCGTATTGATCGCGATGCTGGAGCAACGCCCCGATCAAGTTTGCCTGTATTTTTCCGTGGTTCCAGCTCGGCATGGGCTTGCCTCGTTCTTTTTCGTAGTCGGAGGCGGCTTGCGTTACGGGCATGGCAGTCCTTCGCGTTTGCCTGCGGAAATGATGAAGCTGAAAATACGAGGCGACGCTCCAGCGGAAAAAAACCGTCGCCAGCCGCCTGTGGTCCGCCGTCCAGCACGCGTCAGTGCGCGTCGAGCCAGTTCGGCCCCGTGTCGATGTCCACGGCCACGGGTACGTCCTCCAGCGGCAACGCCTCGCGCATCTCGGTGCGCACCAGCTCGCGCGCGGCCTCTTCCTCTCGGGGACGCACCTCGAAGACGAGCTCGTCGTGCACCTGCAGCAGCATCCGGCTTTCGAAGTCCTCGGCGGCGAGGCGTTCGTGAACCTGGACCATCGCAATTTTGATCATGTCCGCCTGGGTGCCCTGGATGGGCATGTTGACGGCCGCGCGCTCGGCGAAGGCGCGTTGCCGGTGGTTCTGCGACGTGAGGCCGGGGAGGTAGCGGCGGCGACCGTCGAGCGTCTCGGCGTAGCCTTTTTCTTTGGCTTTTTCGACCAGTTCGGCCAAGAGGCGGCTGACGGCCGGGTAGGAGCTGCGGTACTGCTCGATGAGGCCTTCGGCCTCCTCGCGCGAAACGTCGGCGAGGCGCTGCGCGAGGCCCCACGCGCTCACTCCGTACGGGATGCCGTAGTTGACGGCCTTCGCCTTGCGTCGCTGGTCACGCGTCACGTCGGCGGGGGCCACGTCGTAGACGCGCGCGGCGGCATCGGTGTGAATGTCGCCTTCCTCTCGGAAGGTTGCGAGCATAGCCTCGTCGCCGCTCATGGCCGCGAGGATGCGCAGCTCAATTTGCGCGTAGTCCGCCGCCATGAGCGTCCAGCCCTCCGCGGCCACGAACGCGCGGCGGATGCGGCGGCCCCGCTCGGTGCGCACGGGCACGTTCTGGAGGTTCGGGTCGCTCGACGAAAGCCGCCCGGTCGCCGTGACCGCTTGGTTGAACGAGGTGTGCAGGCGTCCCGTCCGCTCGTCGACGAGCTCCCCGAGGCTGTCGAGGTAGGTGCCCTTCAGCTTCGCCATCGAGCGGTACTCCAGCACCAGTGGCGGGATCGGGTGCTCGTCGGAGAGCTCTTGCAGCACGCTCTCTTTGGTGGAGGCGTTGCCCGTGGAGGTCTTCGAGACCACGCGCAGGTCCTGCTCCTCGAAGAGCACCTCCGCGAGCTGCTGCGTGGAGTTGACGTTGAAGGCGTGGCCAGCATGCTCGTGGATCTTCGCCTCGATCTCTTCCATCTCGGCGGCGATCTCTTCGGAGATTTCCGCCAGGTGCTCGCGGTCGATCTCAATGCCGCGGCGCTCCATCTCGGTCAGGACGCGCACGAGCGGGAGTTCGGCCTCTTCGGCGAGATCCATCAGGCCGTCCTCTTCGAGCTTCTCGGTGAGCGGCCCGACGAGGCGAAGCGCAAGGTCGGCGTCTTCGCAGGCGTAGGGCGCGGCCTCTTCGACCGGCACGTCGCGCATCGAGTCGGCTTCTTGCTCGTCGCCGATCAGGTCCTCGATGGGCTTGGCGCGGTAGGAAAGGTGCTTGCGCGCCACCGCGTCGAGGGTCTGCGTGTCCTGCGGGGCGGCCAGGTAGTGCGCGACCATTGTGTCGAAAAGCGGGCCGGTAACCTCCACCCCGTGAGAGGCCAGCACGAGCAGGTCGTACTTCAGGTTGTGACCGGTCTTTTCCGCTTCGCAGTCGAAGGCAGGCGCAAGCGCGCCGAGCACGTCGCCCGTCGAGCCGGCGGATTCGTCGTCGCCGCCGCCGTCCTGGGGAAGCGGGGTGGGCACGTAGCGGCCCTGCTCCTCCTCGCGCGAGAAGGCCACGCCGACCAGCTCGGCGCGGCGCGCGTCGGTGGAGGTCGTCTCGGTGTCGAAGGCGAAGCGGTCCGTTTCGGCCAGCTCCTCAGCGAGCGCGCGCACCTCGTCGAGCGTGGTGACGATCTCATAATCGACCTCCGCCGCGTCGTAGGCCCGGACCTCCTCGTACGGGCCGAAGTCGAAAGACACGGACGAGTCTTCGCCGGCCACGCCGTCGCCGGACGCCCCCGCGTCGCCGCCGTCCTCACCGGTGATGCGGTCCAGGAACGATCTAAACTCCAGCTCCTCGAAGATCTGCTTCAGCACTTCCTCGTTGGGCTCCTGCTGCCGGAGCTCGTGCCAGTCGAAGCGCACGGGCACGTCCGTCTTAATGGTGACGAGCTCTTTCGAGAGGCGCGCCTGGTCGGCGTGCTCGGTGAGGTTTTCGCCGCGCTTTCCGCCTACGTCGTCGGCGTGGCTGAGCACGTCCTCCACGTCGCCGTACTTGCGCAGCAGCTTGGCAGACGTTTTCTCGCCGATGAGCGGGACGCCGGGCACGTTGTCCGACGCGTCGCCCCAGAGGGCGAGTTGGTCGGCGAAAAGCGGGGGCGCAAAGCCTTCTTCTTCCTTGAAGCTCTCGGCGGTGATCGTCTCGAAATCGCGGTCGCCGCGGGCGGGCTTGTAGATCGAGACCTTTTCGGTGAGAAGCTGCTTGAAGTCCTTGTCGGCGCTGACGATGACGGCCTCGGCCCCGTCCTCCTCGGCGCGGCGCGCGAGCGTGCCGATCACGTCGTCGGCCTCGACGCCCTCCTCTTCGAGCACCGGAATGTCCATCGCGCGCACGATGTCTTTCATGTAGGGCAGGTTGTCCAAGAGTTCCTCCGGCGGCGGGTCGCGGTGCGCTTTGTACTCCGGGTAGAGGTCTTCGCGGAAGGTGCCGCCGGACTCGCTGGGCGCGTCGAAGACGACAGCGATGTGCTCCATGTCGTGCTGCTCGATCAGCTTCAGCAGCATGTTGGTGAAGCCGTAGGCCGCCGAGGTATTTTTGCCCTTCGAGTTGATGAGCGGGCGGCTGATAAAGATGTAGTGCGCCCGGTACGCCAGTGCCATCGCGTCGATGAGGTAGAGCTGGTTGGTGGCGGCTTGCCCCTCGGCATCGGAGTCGGCAGGGGCGGCGTTTTCGGTTTCGGGCATCGGGTCGGTTGGGTGGACGGTTCGCTCGCGATGCGCCCTAAGCAGAGCGCAGAAGTACTCTTGGAATGCTCGCTCGGTGGTGCATCGTGGATCGTGGCTCTTTGGCCTGGCGGCCACGCTGGCTTCGAGCGGAAGCACCAGCGGCAGGCGCGCCATCAACGATCCACGAATTACCATCCGCCATTCCTCTACCTGAAAAGCCCTCCGTTTGTTTGTACCATGAAGCGTCGTTCTGGTGCGGACACGCCAGCGGCAGGACGACCATCAATCGTTCTCCACCTTCCCCCCGCCATCCCTTTTCTCGAAAGCGAAACTTTTCGCACGGAACGAATCCATGCAAACTGAAACCAGCGTTCTCGTCACCGGCGGGGCCGGCTTTATCGGCGCCAACTTCCTCCTGCGCATGGTGCCGAAGCACCCGGACACGCGCTTCGTGTGCCTCGACCGGCTCACCTACGCCGGCAACGCGATGAACCTGCGTGCCATCGAGGACGCGGCGAACTTCCACTTCGTGCAGGGCGACATCTGCGACACAGCGTTGCTGGGGGGTCTCTTCGAGGAGCACGGCTTCACCTCCGTCGTGCACTTCGCGGCCGAGAGCCACGTGGACCGCTCCATCGAGGCCCCGCTCGCGTTCGCGCGCTCGAACGTCGAAGGCACCGTGGCGCTGCTGGAGGCGGCGCGCCAGGCGTGGCCCGAAGACGCCGCCGGCGCGGGCGACCGGTACCGCTTCGTCCACATCTCCACCGACGAGGTCTTCGGCAGCCTCGGCGATTCCGGTCAGTTTGACGAAGCAACGCCCTACGACCCGCGCTCGCCGTACTCCGCCTCGAAGGCCGCCGCCGACCACTTCGCGCGCGCCTACTTTCACACCTACGGGCTGCCGGTCGTCCTGACGAACGGGTCCAACAACTACGGCCCGTTCCAATTCCCCGAAAAGTTGGTCCCGCTCGTCATCAGCAACGCGCTCGACGGGCGCGCCATTCCCGTCTACGGCACGGGCGAGAACGTGCGCGACTGGCTCTACGTGAAGGACCACTGCGCGGCGCTCGAAGCGGTGCTCAGGCGCGCCCCCCCCGGCGAGACGTACCTCGTCGGCGGGGACAGCGAGGCGCGCAACATCGACCTCGTCGAGCGCCTGTGCGACCTCGTGGATGCCGTGGAAGACCGGCCCGAGGGCTATTCCCGCGATCTCATCACCTTCGTTGAGGACCGGCCCGGGCACGACCACCGCTACGCCATCGACTTCTCGAAACTCGAAGCCGAGCTGGACTGGCAGCCGGAGCACGACCTTACGGACGGCCTGCGCGCGACGGTGGACTGGTACCTGCGCCACCCCGACTGGCTCGAAGCGGTGCGCGACGACTCCTACCGCGACTACTATGCGCGGCAGTACAGTGAGGCGTAGAGCACGGGCACAAGACCGCGTGCTGCTTCACTTCTCCCCTGCGAAGACGACCACCGCGTTGGCCACGCCGCGCTCGCCGTCGTGGTCGTAGGCCTCGTTGTCGGCCGGGTAGCTCACGACCCCACGCCCCTGCGCCCACATCGTCGTCGAGCCGCCGCCGTCGAGGTTGACGGCCGTCGCGCAACCGAGCCCCCGCATCGTCCACGCCAGCTCGCGGGCCGTCATGCCGGCCGCTTGGCGCGTGCGTCCGTCCACCGTCGCCAGGACGAGGCGGCGGCCCGAGGCGGCCACCCCCATCGCGGTACGCGGGTGGTGCGTGACGTTGAAGCTCGTGGCCTGCAGGTCCGCCACGCGCCCGTCCCACAAAAGCAGCGGGCCGCCCGCAAGCACGTCTTCGAACCGGGGCATCCGCCGCTCTCCCAGCTTCTTTTTGCGAATGACCTGCGCGTCGCCGTCGCGCTCGGCCGCCACCGCCGCGCGGTTTAGGAACGCGGGGCCGTCTTCGGGAAGCGTCGCTCGCAGCCGCCCGTCGCTTTGCGAGAAGACAACCGACGTGCCGTCTTCGGTGTCGAAAAACGACCCGTTCACCGCCGCGACCGCCCCGACGCGCCGCGCCAGCGCGCTGGTCTTCACGCGCCCACTGTCGGAGAAGGCCACGTCGATTTCCACGCCCTCGGCCGCCAGGTCCATAACGAGCACGTTCAGGCTCTGCGGCAGGCCAAAGAGGCCCTCGATCTGGGCGCGCTTCCACGTCACGCCCGGCGCCAGGCGCTCCGTTTCCCACGTTGCCTCGGCAAGCGTCTCCTCGACGGAGTAGCGTTGCTGCGCGTGCGTTGCCTCGGCCCCGGCCAGCAGGCACAGGGCGGCGACCCACAGGCATCGAAGGCGCTTCGGAAACATGGTCCGCGCGCGCTTACGTGGGAGCATGGCGATCAGAGTACGTTGCTCTCTTCAACTCCCCTCAGCTCCCCTCAGGTGGCGCGGAGGGCAACGCGCCCCCAGGCCGGCGGTTCGCGGCCATGCGCTTAAAACGACGCGCTCAGGTTCAGCCGCGCGGTGTGGACCACCTCCGCCTGCGCGGGGGCGCGGCCGTCGTAGCTGAGCGTGGCGCTGAGGAACTCGTTGATCGCGTAGCGCCCGCCCAGGCCCCACCGAAGGGACGTGCCCACGCCGCGCCCGTCGGTCAGCTCGTAGCGGGCCAGTCCGGTCGCGTTGCCGCCGGTCAGCGTCACGTGGCTGACCTCGCCCCGCGCGGTGAGGCGAAAGCGGCGCGCGCGGCTCCACTCCATCTTCAGCGGGGCGCGGAGCACGCGCGCCTGGCGCTCCTCGACCGCGTCGCTCTTGCGAGCGAAGACGCCGCGGGCGGTGACGCGCCAGCCGGCCGCCGGGCGAAACGTCGCCTCCGGCTCGACCTGCACGCGGCCGATGTCGTAGCGGCGCGAGGCGAAGGCTTCGCTGTCGGTGCGGTTTTGGCCGAAAAGCCCACGCAGCGACAGGCTCCAGCGGCGCCCCGGACGGTAGCGCCCCTCCGCCTCCCATTGCGCGCGAAGGGTCTCTTCCGCACCAGCGGCCAGGTCGTTCAGGGTGCGCACTTGGCTGACGGACAGGTCCAGCCCGTAGTCGGTGGCGTCCGAGAAGAGCGTCACGCGCTGGGCGAGGCGCAGGCGGCCCTGCTTCGTGATGCCCGGCTCGCGGAAGCGGCCGAGCCGCAGCAGGTACACGTCCGCGAGGCGGCCGGTGCGGCTCTCCTCGCGGATCTCGGCGGTGGTCTGCGTCTCGACCTGCGCGAGCAGGCGTTGCCAGCGCACGTCCGAACCGCGAAAGCGACGGGCGGGCGTCAGGTTCAGGCGCAGGCGCGCCTCCACGCTCGCCACCGACTGAAGCGAGTCGGACGGGACGTAGCGCTGCACGTAGGTGCCCTCGTTGGGCGTGCGCTCCGGCAGCAGCTCGTCGTTCTGGACGAGGCCGTCGTCGTCCGCGTCTTCCCAGACGTACTGCCCGCGCTCGGGGCCAATCTGGACGTAAGTCTCCTCCAGGAGCGGTGTGCGCTTCGTCTGCGCGCGGTAGAGGCCGCGCACCTCTGCCGCGCGCCCCAGCGGCTGCCAGCGCCCCTCCACCTGCGCGAGGAGCGCGGACGTGCCCTGCTTTCCGCCTCGGTTGCGGAAGCCCTCCTCCACGCGCCGCCGCCGGTAGCCGACGCGGCCCTCCACGTCGAGCACGTCGGAGGAGGGGTCGTAGGCCGCATTCGTCTGCACGGTCCACGCCGTCGAGGCGTCTTCGAGCCGGCCGTCGAGCGTCTCGTCTTCGGTGCGAATCTCGACCTCGGCCCCGGCGCGCAACGCCTCGCTGGGGCGAAAGGTCACGTTCGGGCGCACCTCTACGAACGAAAAGGAGCGCTCCGTGAGGCGGTCGTCAGGGGCCACGCGCTGCAGGCGGCGCTCTTGCTCGATTTCGAGGCGCGGCACGAGGTCCCCGCCCAGCAGCGGCTGCCAGAGCGCCCCGCGTTGCCGCAGCCAGCGCCCCTCGATCGCTTCGCCTGCATTCTCGTCGCCGTCGTTTTCGTCATCGTCGTCGCGGGACGGGCCGTCCTCGTCGAGAATGGCCCCTTCGAGCGCGTCGCGGCTGGTGACGAGCGCCGCGCGGTAGTCCAGGCGCGGCCAGCCGGCTTCGCGGAGGCGCACGTGCCCGGCGCGGCGCACCCCGCGGAAGGCGTCCCCCAACGTCAGGCGGCCCAGCTCCGCCTCCACTTCCGACTCCTCCGAAAACCCCAGGCGCAGGCGCGCTTCGTCTACCGTTTCGTTGCCGGCCCCGCGCACGCCGCCGGCCCCGAAGCCGACCCGCTCGGAGGGCAAGTTCCACTTCCGCCCAAACTCGACGGGCCGCGTGCGCACGAACGCGGTGAAGTGCTGCCCGCGAAAGCGCCGCTCGGCCTCCCCGCTCAGCCGGCCGAGTTCCATGCCCCCCAGCCGGAGCGCGAGCGGCTTCAGGCGGAGGCCCGTGTGGTACGCGCCGCCGCGGTCGTTGCCCTCGTCGAGGCTCGAAAGGCGATTCTGGTCGTTCGTCGAGCGCGCCCATTCGCCGAACAGCTCGACCCCGTCCACCGGCTCGGCGGTCGCGTGGAGGTCGAGCAGGCGTTGCTGCTGCGGACGCGGGAGCGGGCGAACCGGGGCGTACGCGCCCTGCCCTTCGCCGCGGTATTCGTAGACGATGCCGCCGGCCTGCCGCCCCTCGCGCGTGTAGCGGCCCTGCCCGCTGCCCACACGGGTGAAACGCACGCGCCACACCGGCGTCCCCCGGGGCGGGGCCTCTTCGAGCGCCACGAACACCGAGTCCGCCCCATCGCCGCCGTCGGGGGCGGCCACGCGCTCGTAGGGGATGTACGGCGCCTCTGGCTCGAAGGGCACGCGCGTGGCCCCGCTGCCGGTCACGTCGTCGTCGCCGGCCTCCGCGAGGCGCGTCGAGTCCTGCGCGGTCAGGTCGAAGCGGCCCTCCCCCAGCGAGGTCCCGTCAGCCTCGCGGACGAACGTGGCGCCGACGGTCACGCGCGGCTCGCCGGCGCGCTCGCCTGCTGCCCCTTCGGAGCGCCGCCAGAAGCCGGCCTCGCCCTGCCCGGCCACGAGCGTGCGCGAGTAGCTGGAGGTGCGGTACTCGAACTCCACGCGGATGCGCCGGTCCTCGGTGATGAGGCGCTCAGGCGTGAAGGTGATCTCCGCCTGCGCATAGTCGATGGTGTAGTCGGCCGAGGCGCCGCGCTGCAGGCGCTCGCCGTCGAGGTAGACTTGTTCCGAGCCGGCGATGACGACGATGGCGTCTTTGCCCCCGGAGCCGCGCAGCCGGTACGGCCCCTGCACGCCGTCGGTCGGCTCAATCTGCTGGAGGCGGTACTGCCCGCGCGAGACGGCCCCGGCGACGGTGGCGTGGCCCTTGCCCAGGGCGCGCCCCCCCAGCGACGCGGGCGAGGCGGCCTGCGCAGCGGCGCCCTGGACCTTGCGGCGAAAGCGCGCGAAGGTGGTCTCCTGCCCGAGCTCGAGGTCCACGTCGCCGAGGCGGGCGGTGCCCTGCGGGGCGGCCAACTCCATGAAGACGCGGTCGAAGTCGTCGAGGCGCTGCGTGGTGCCCTCCGGCTGGATGGGCGTGTTCTCGTCGGTGAGAACCGCCTGCACGCTCACGTCCTCGCTCACGTCGCCGGCGATCTGCATCCGCAGGCCCGACTCGACGGTCGCGTCGCGGTTCGACCCCGCGATCACGCCACGCGAGACCGACCCGCTGCGCTCCAGGCTCACCCCTTCGAAGGGATCGAACGCAGGCGCCTCCCCGTCTTCCTCGCGGGGCTTCTCGCGCACCGTTGCGGCCCCCTCGGCGGACGTGTCGGCCACGCCGCGCAGGCGGTAGGTGCCGCGCAGGCCTTCAAACGGCAGGGTGCGATACGTCACCGCCAGCCACGAGTCGCCACTCGGCGGCTCGACGCGAAGCCAGAGATGCCCGGCGCGCGCGTCAAGGCGGTACTGCGCGGTGTCCAGCCGCGCTCCATCCACGACGACCGTCTCGGAGCCCGGCAGGATGAAGGGCCAAAGCTCGAAAGGCTGCGTTTTAAAGATGTTGAGCGTGTCCGCGTGGAGCGTCGGGTCGGTGCGGAGGGCGCCGCCGGCGAGGGTGCGCGGGGCCGTGGCGGCGGTGTCTGACGGGGGCGTGACCTGCGCGCGGACCGCCGGCGCGGCCAGCGTGGCGGCCAGCAGCCCCACGACCAGCAGCGTCCCGCCCACCAGAGCAGACGGGCGCTTGGGAAGCGGCAACGGGAACGTGCGACGGGGCAGGCGCACGGCGGGCCGTCGGCATCGGCGAGAGAAGCGAGCGGCGTAGCGAAGCGGGCAGGCGCGAGGCGGCGGCGGTCGGGAGAAGAGAGCGCGCGGGCGGTGCGTTGCGGGCGTTACGCAAAATAGGGCCGCGTACGGAGGAATGGAACCGGCAGAGGGACGGCGGACCGTGGGCGGGGGACGGCGGTCTTTGAGAGAGAGCGCGCACGGCTCTTCGGGCTGCGGGCACGCGCTGTGCCCCTACGGTGCGCGACGGCGTTTTCAGCGCCAGAGAGGCAACACGCCCGTCCATTGTCCCACGGTCCGCCGCCTCAGAGCTCCACGCGAAAGAGCGCCCGCTCGGTCAGCACGTAGAGGCCGCGCCCGGACGGCGCCACGCTCACCACGCCGCCCTCGGCGCCCTCCGGCAGCCGCAGCTCCGCGCGTCGCAGGAGCCGCCCCTCGCGCCCGAAGACGAGCACCGACCGCGCCCGCGCCAGGTAGAGCCGCCCACCGGCGCTGACGGCCACGCTGCGCGCGTTGCCGGCCAGCTCCCGCGCGCGTCGGGTCAGGAAGCTGCCGAAGCGGTCGTACGTCATCACCGATTCGCGCCCGGCATCGGCCACGTAGAGCGTGCCCCCCGGCCCCACCGCCAGGTCCACCGGGTCGCGCAGCGCCCCGTCACTGCCGCCCGAGAAGCCGCCGATGACGCGCACGGTGCGCCGCTGGTCTTCCCACCGGAGCACGTGCCCGGCGGCGGCATCGAGGGCGTAGGTCGCGTCGCCGCCCGGCTCGCGCGCCGCGACGGGCCGCCCGCCGCCCAGGTCGTTGGTCGCGTCGGTGCGCGCGTCAGGGGCGGGACGCGCCGGCGCCTCCTCGCCGGCGGCGTGGCCGCGCCCCACCGGGAGCGTCTCCAGGTGCCGGAACTCCTCGGAGAAACGTTGCACGCGCCCGTTGCCTGCATCGGCAACGACGATCATGAGGCCGTTGGTCGGGTCCACGTCGGCGGGAGCATCGAACTCGCCGGCCGCTCCACCGGGCCCGCCGAGGATCTGCTTGCGGCCCGGCCCGGACGGTTCCCCGCGCGGCAGGCGTACGACCGCGTCGCGCCCCGCGTCGGTGACGTAGACGGCCCCGCCCGGCACGACGCCCACGCCGGTGGCCGCCTCGAAGCGCGCGAGCGGCGGCCCCAGCGCCAGCGCGGTGTCGGGGCGGGCCGCCTGGGGCGCCGTCGCCGGGCGCAGCGCCCCGCAGCCGGCGGCGAGCAACGCCGTGAGCATTGCTCCCAGCAGGCACGCGGCGCGTAGCGGGGCTCCTTCTTTTGCCAATGCTAAACCTTATTTTTCCGAAAGCTTCCGCCTTTCCTACTTTCGAACCTCCACACCCACGTGACCCTCTCGGTTCCGTTCGTGCTCGCCAGCCGCTCCCCGCGCCGCCGCCGGCTCTTGGAGCAGTTCGGACTCGCTTTCACCGCCGAGGGCAGCCCCGCCGAGGAGCGCGTGCCCGCCGGCGCCTCCTTGCCGGAAGCCGCCCGCCAGGTGGCCTGCCAGAAAGTACGCCCCGTGGCCGAAGCGCGCCCCAACGCGCTCGTCCTCGCTGCCGACACCGTAGTCGGCCACGCGGGCGACCTTCTCGGAAAACCCACCGACCCCGAGGGCGCGCGCCGGATGCTGCGCGCCCTGAGCGACACCGCGCACCACGTCTGCACCGGCGTGGCCCTCGCCGGCACCGGGCGCGAGGCGCTCTTTTCGGAAACGACGCGCGTGCGCTTCGCCGCGCTTTCGGAGAAAGAGATCGAGGCGTACGTGGCCACGGGCGCGCCGCTCGACAAGGCTGGCGCCTACGGCATCCAGGAAGGGATGGGAAGCGCCTTCGTCGAAGGCATTGAGGGCGACTACCACAACGTCGTCGGCCTGCCACTGCGGCGCCTCTACCAGACGCTGCGGGCAGATTTTGGCGATGTCTTCTCGCTTTCTTAGATTGGGTGTACAAGAATTATCTCCCTTCTCGTGTTGCCCGATGCCTGCTCCCGACACTGACGCCCCGCGCAACGGTCCCGACGACGCCCTGGCCGAGGTGCGCGTGGCGCTCGTGCAGGCGCGCGATACCGCCGAGATGGAGGCGCAGGAGCAAACCTGCTTTGCGGAGCGGTGCCGCCTGCACCCCGAGCAGCTGCGCTGCGCCAACCTCGCGCGTGAGCCGCTGCCCGACGCCTTCCTCGAGGGAGCCGACGCGCTGATGATCGGCGGGGCGGGGGCATACTCGGCGATGGACGACCCCGACTGGATGCCCGGCCTGCTGGCGCTGATGCGGGAGGCCGCCGAGCGGGGCCTGCCGACCTTCGGCTCGTGCTGGGGGCACCAGGTTCTGGCGCGCGCCTTCGGAGGCACGCTCGTGCACGATTCCGCCCGCGCCGAGCTGGGTTGCTGCCCGATTCGGCTCACCGAGGCGGGGCAGCGCGACCCGCTCTTTGCAGACTGCCCCGCGCGTTTCGAGGCCAATGCCGGCCATCACGACCGCGTGACGCGCCTCCCGCCCGGAGCCGTGGAGCTGGCCTTCAACGACTCACAGCGCTTCCAGGCTTTTCGGATGGAAGACGCGCCCGTCTACGGCACGCAGTTTCACAGCGAGCTCAGCGCCGAACGCGAGCGCGAACGCCTGATCGCCTACCGCGATCACTACCGCGCGGACCTGCCGGACCCCGAGGACTTCCAAGCTGTGCTCGCCGGGCTCGTGGACACCGGCGCGGCCGACGCGCTGCTCCACCAGTTTCTGTGTCGCTTCGTCGTCGCGGCGTAAGGAAGCGCGCCCGGGAAGCAGGGCTGAAATGAACGAGCCAATGAGCGCCCCGCGCGCGCTGTCGCTCCGGCAACGCCCGGCTACGCAGCCTGCGCGTCATGGCCCGCGAGCGCCCGGCGAAAGACCGCCGCCGGCTGCGCCCCGCTGACCGCACGGGGCTCGTCTTCGTCGTCTCCATCGAAGAGGTAAAACGGCACGCCCGTCACACCGAGGCGGCGCGCCTCTCGCTGACTCTCTTCCACCGCCTCCACGAAGCGCTCGGACGCCAGCATCTCGCGCGCCGCGTCCGCGCTCAAGCCGCTTTCGGCCGCCACCTGCGCGAGCGTGGCGGCGTCGCCTACGTCGCGCCCCTCGGTGAAGTACGCCGCGAAAAGCGCCCCGGCCACCGAGCGGCT
Source organism: Bacteroidetes bacterium QS_9_68_14 (assembly GCA_003022535.1). GTDB lineage: Bacteria > Bacteroidota > Rhodothermia > Rhodothermales > Salinibacteraceae > QS-8-64-10. The sequence continues at coordinate 22,209 of PXTT01000059.1, read as the reverse complement.
TGCACCGTCGTGTTGCTGCGCGCCCGTCTTCCGGCCATCAGCGTCCTGCGCGCCAGCCCACAGCACGAGGCGGTGCGCGTCGGTCGTGTTGACGGCTTTCTCCATGCGGTCGAAGCGAAACGCCAGCCCGGCGGCCTCGCCCATCTCTTCCACGCGGCGAAAGGTCGCCTGCGCGCGCTTCCAGCTCCCGAACTTTTTTTCGGCAAAGGGGCGCCAGTCCGTGCCCTCCGCGGGGAGCTCCGGCTGGAGTTGGAACGGGCGCCATCGCCACGCGATTTCCGGCGCTTCTTCCTCAGCGCGCGCGCCGGCGAGCGCCTGTTCGAAGTGCCGCTCCCCGATGTAGCAGAACGGGCATGCGATGTCGGCAAAGACGTCTACGGGCGTCATGGCGGCACGAAAGCAGGACGAAAGCACACGGGAGAGAACCAGCCCGGCGGGATCGCGCCCCCGTCGCGTTGCTTCCCCGCGCTCGGTACGTTTGTGCGGCACCGTCACCCGCCACCGCCCGCTGTCGTCTCCGGTTCGCCATCTCGGGAAAAGCGGTACACCGCCTCGGCGCGGTCGCAGGTGCCGCCGACCGGCGGATTGGGCTTGCGCACCGTCACCTCCACGGTCTCCACGTGCGGGAACGCCTCGGCCACGCGCCGGGCCGTCAGGTAGAAGTCCAGTCGCGCGGCCACGTCCACCTCGTAGCGCCCGCCGATGCGGTGCTCCTCCTCCATCACGCCGTGGTGGGCGTAGAAGACCGCGTTGACGAGGCGGACGGTGCCCATTGGGGGTGTGAGAGGGAACGAAGGGGCCGGAAGCTGGAGGGCGCAGGGAGGAGAAGTTACCCCCCCTGCACGCCCATACTCCCGCACCGCTCGGGGTGCGGCAACGCGGCGGGCGGAAAGCATCGACGCCTGCAAACAGCAACGCCGTATCAAGCGGAGTACGCCGGCTCCAAGTCGGGGATCTCCGAGAGCTGGCGGAACGCGCGGGCGCGATCCAGGATCTCCTCGTCGGAGAGGTCGAGCAGGCGGTCGGGGCCGAAGTCTTCAATCACAAACGACGAAAGCGCGCTGCCGTAGACGATGCCGCGCTTGACGTTCGCGCGCGTGATCGCCTTCTGCGCGTCGAGGAAGCCGGCCATGCCCCCGGCGAAGGTGTCGCCCGCGCCGGTCGGGTCGTGGACGTTCTCCATCGGGTAGGCCGGCACGCTAAAGACGCCTTCGTCGTCGAAGTAGAGCGCTCCGTGCTCGCCTTTTTTGATAACGAGGCGCTCCGGCCCCATCTCGCGCACGGCGCTGGCGGCGGCAATCAGGTTCGGCTCGCCGCTGAGCTGGCGCGCCTCTGTGTCGTTGATGACGAGGCAGCCGACTTTCTCGAGCGTCTCGAGCAGGCTCTCCCGGGCGCTCTCGATCCAGAAGTTCATCGTGTCGCAGATGACCATCTCTGGCGCCTCGACCTGCTCGAGGATGCGGCGCTGGATCGCGGGGTCGAGGTTGCCGAGGGCCACGATGCGGCTGTCACGGTAGCTCTCTGGCAGGGTCGGGTCAAAGTCTTCGACCACGCCGAGGCGCGTTTCGAGCGTGTCGCGCTCACCGATGCTGAGGTTGTCGTGGTAGCGCCCTTTCCAGAAAAAGGTCTCGCGGTCTTCGTTGACCTCCAGGCCCTCCAGGTCCACGTCGCGCTCGCGCAGCAATTCGACGTACTCGTCGGGAAAGTCGTGGCCGACGACGCCGACGAGGCGCACGTCATCCGAGAAATAGCGCGCGGCCAGCGAGAGGTACGTGGCACTCCCGCCGAGGATGCGGTCGGCGCTCCCGAAGGGCGTCTCGACGGAGTCGAAGGCGGTGGTACCGATGGCTAAGATGCTCACGGCAAGGGCAGGCGAGATAGAAGAAAAGGGCGAATAAACCACGGAAGCGTCCCATGCGGGGGCGCCCGTCGCGCGTGGCAACGCCCCGACGGGCGGGCCTCCGCGGCTGCAAAGACAACAGGAAAAGCGACGCCCCGGCCCGTCGTTCCGGCCGAGGCGTCGCAGTCTACTTTTTGCAACGCGGTTTCATGTTAGCCGCCGCACCACGTCGCTAACGCGCTTGACGATAGCCGCCGCGACGGCCGCGCGGGCCGTGTTGCGGAGGATACCGAGGAGATTGCTGCCGTGGCGCGCGCCCTTCTCGGCACTCTCCTTCACGCGCTGGGCACCGGACTTGGCTCCTTCAGCCACGCTTTCGGCCCCGGCGCGGGCGCTCTCGGCGGCCTGCTCGGCGGCGGTGCTGGCGTCGGTCTCCTTCAGGCGCTCGCCGGCCTCGCGGGCTTTCTGGCCGGCTTCGCGGGCTTTCTCGCTGGCCTCGCGAGCCTTCTCGCCCGCGGCCTCGCGGGCTCTCCGGGCCTGCTCGCGGGCCTGCTCAGCATACGGGGCGGCTTTCTTCGAAAGATCGTCGGCTTGCCTCGAGAGGTCGTCGCCCAGCTTCTGGGCCTGCTTCGAGAGGCGCTCGCTGGCCTCGCGGGCGCGCTCCGAGGCGTCGGCGCTGGCACGACGGGCTTGCTCGGAGGCGTCTCTGCTCCACTGCTGAGCGCGCTCGGAGGCCCTTTTCGCGCCAGCGGCGGCCCCGGCTCCCGCTGCAGCGGCCCCCTCCGAGGCCGACTTGCCCGCCTCACGGGCGCGGCGGGACGCCTCTTGGGCCCCCTTCGAGATCGTCTCGCCGGCGCGGCTCGCCTGCTTGCGAGCGCGCACCGGAAGCGGGTCGGGCTTGAGCGACTGACGCGCCCGGTGCAGCAGGCGCCCTGCCGCGAGGCCGGTCCCGGCCGCGGCGAAGACGGCCAGAAGCGGGTTGCGATGCACCCAGGTGCGCAAGTGCTCGAGAGGACCGCTCTGCGCCTCCAGCGCGTCGAGCTCGGCGCGGAGTTGGTCAATCGAGTCGTCCACGTCCTCCCAGTCGCTCTCACCAGAGGGAGGCCCTTGCTCGCCGCTGCCCCCTGCGGGACCGCCGGACACCGCCTCATCAGCGGGCGCCGACTCGGCAGACGGCTCTTGCTCCGAAGGCGACGATTCAGAAGAAGACGATTCGGGCGCGTAGTCGCTTTGCGAAGAAGCGTCTTGCGGGTCGGGGGAAGCGGAATCTGCCACGGCTGAGGTCTCGCGTGCGTCTTGAAGCGGAAAATCGGGGAAAGCAAGGGGGGCCTTGGAGACGGCCCGAGCGTCACTTTTTGAGCGCGCCAATGAGGGCGCCGGCGGCGAAGGCCGAGCCAACCGCCAGCAGTGCGTTCTGGCGAATCCAGAGCTTCGCCATCATGACCGCCGGCGGCTCGTTGCCGAAGGCGCCCTCGGCCATCGGGTCGTCGGTCGTAAACGGATTGCCCTCCCCGCCAAAGGGATTCTCGCCCTCGGAAAGGGGATCGTCTTCAAGGTCGTCAAGCGGAGAACGCTCGTCGGGAGGCGCAGAATCGGAGGCGTCGTCGGCCATAGGAGCAGGATGAGAAAGGGAAGAAGGCAAGACGCTGAACGTGTTGCCATGCGGCGGACCTTGCAAAGAGTGCCGGGCCGCAGGAGGATTCGCGTAAACCCTCATCCGGTGTAATGGTTCTGTGAGAAATGACGTTTACGTTCGTTCGGAAGGCTCGCCTCGCGCGCGGCTCCTTTTGTTTGCCGCGCCGCCTGCAGAACCATTCGCTCGCTTCGCGGCTCGAAGTTTTCGCTCGTTTCACTTACCCTGTCGAGGCCTGTTCTTTTCTTTCGAAGCCCATGTGCCACCGGCCTCCTCGCCCTGCTTCTTCCTCTCGGTCATGGCTGCTTTCTGCCCGCCCCCTTTCCCCCGCACGCGGGGCAGGCGCACGCGAGGCAGGGTCGCTGCGCTTTTGCCGGTGCTGCTACTGGGCGGCGCGCTCCTGCTGGCGTGGCCGAAGGCCGAGGGGCGGGCGCAGTCCACTTCCGCCGGTTCCAGCGAGGCCAGCGAAGCGTTCGCCGACGCGCTTTCGCTCTACCGAGAACGCCTCTACGGCGCCGCGCAGGAAGCCTTCGCCGACTTTCGGGACGCTTTCCCCCATCATGCCCGCGCGCCCGAGGCGCTCTTCTACGAAGCGCGCGCGTCGCTGGCGCTGGAAAACAGCGCGGCCGCCATGCGGCGTCTGGAGCAACTCCAGGCGGCGTACCCGATGCATCCGCTGGCCGAGCGGGCCCAGCTTCGGCTGGGGCGCTACTTTTTCGAGCAAGAGGCAAATGAAAGAGCCCGCCGCACGCTTCGCCGCGTGCTCGAAGACGCGGGCCCCGAGCGCGCCGCGGAGGCGCGCTTCCTGCTGGGGCGGCTGGCGCAGCGGCAGGGCCGGCCCGCCGACGCGCTGGAGCAGTCTCGCACTGTCAGCCAGCAGTACCCGGACGCCGCGGCGGCCCCGCGCGCGCTCTACCAGGTCGCCTCGGTGCACCTTCAGCAGGGGCGCACGGCCGAGGCGGCCGACGCGCTCGAACGCCTTGCGCAGCGCTATCCCGCGGCCCCACAGGCCAGCAGTCTCGGGCTGGCGCTGGCAGAGGTCTACTTCGACCTCGGGCGTCACGGGGACGTGTTGCGCGAGCTCGACCAGCAACGCGGCACACTGGAGGCGCGAAGCGAGCGCGCGCGGGCGTCCTTCCTCCGCGCCGAGGCGCTGCGCCGGCAGGGCGGGCGCCGCTCGGAGGCCGCCGCGGCCTACCAGCGCTACCTGGAGCGCTTCTCCGAAAGCCCTGACGCGCGGGCTGCCCGCTACGGGATGGCCCTCCTGCGCTACCGCCAGGCGGACTACCCGCGCGCCGCCGCCCTCTTCGCCCGCGTAGCCGAGGCGGCCCCTGATTCCGGCCATGCGACAGGCACCGATGCTGACGTGCGCGAGCGAGCGGCCTACCTTGCCGCCGTCAGCCGCGCGGAGGCGGGCGAGCCCGGGGCCGCCGCCGAGGGGTTTGCCGCTTTCGCCGAGCGCTTTCCCGAGAGCCCGCGCCGCCCCGACGCGCAGTACCGCCGGGGCCGCGCGCTGTTGGCCGCCGGCCGCCCCGCTGAGGCCGCGCGCGTCCTGGGTCGCGTGACCGCGGAGGCGCCCGACGGCTTCGAGCAACGCGCCGCGGCGCGCTACGTGCGCAGCCGCGCGCTCCAGCAAGCCGGCGGGCGAGACGCCGACGCGCTCGCGGCCCTGGATGAGGCGCTCGCCGCCGGCCTACCCGCGGAGCTGGCAGCGCAGGCGCGCTTCGAGCAGGGGCAGCTTCTCCTCCGCGCCGGGCGCCCCGCCGAGGCCGCCGACGCCTTCGCAGCTTACCGGCGCCAGGCCCCCGAGGGCGAGCGCGTAGCCGAAGCGCTCTACCGCGCGGCCGAGGCCCGCTACCGCACCGGCGCTTTCGCAGAGGCCGCGCGTGGCTACCAGCGCTACCTGCGCGAGTACCCCGAGGGCAGCTACGCTGAGGCCGCGCGGTACGGCCTCGCCTGGGCTGCCTTCCAGCAGGAAAACTACGACCGCGCCGCGCGCCGCTTCGAGCGCTTTCTGGCGACGCCCGGGGCGGAGGAGGGCACCTACCGCAGCGACGCGCTCCTGCGCCTCGGCGACAGCTACTACGCCCGCCGCCGCTTCGCCGAGGCGGAGCGCGCCTATGCCCGCGCCAGCCGCGAGGGGACTCGCGACGCCCGCGATTATGCCCTCTACCAGACCGGCCAGGCACGCACCCGCACGGACGACGCCGAGGGCGCCATCGCCGCGTGGCAGCGCCTCGTGAATGACTTCCCCGAAAGCGAACTGCGCGAAGAGGCGCGTTTCCAGATTGGGCAGGCGCGCTTCCAGGCCGAGCGCTACGACGCAGCCGTGCGCGCCTGGCGGGCCCTGCTGGAAAGCAGCAACGCGAGCGGCGCCCTGGCGGCGAAGGCGCAGTACAGCATCGGCGACGCGCTCTACAACGCAGGGCGCCGGGAGGCCGCCGCGCGCGCCTATCGGGCCGTGCTGGAGGACTACCCCGAGAGCGCCTTCGCCTCCGACGCGGCACGCGGCGTGGCCCTCGCCACGGGCGGCGACGGTGGCAGCGACGACACCCTCGATGAGCTCGGCGCCGATGCCGCCGCCGAGGTGCGCTTTCGCCGGGCCGAGACGCAATACCAGCGCGGCCAGACCGACGCCGCGCGCCAGGCGTTCCAGGAATTCGTGCGCACCTCCACGCGCGGAGATCTGCTACCGCAGGCGTACTACTACCTCGGCACGATCTACGCCGAGAAGGGCGAGTACCGCGAGGCCGAAGGCTACCTGCGCCAGGTGCTCCGCGAGTATCCCGACTCCGACCGCCGCACCGATGCTGCCGGGCGCCTCGGCGCGCTCTACTTGCAGCAGGACGCGCCTCAGCGGGCCCTCGATGCCTACGAGCAGATGCAGGAGCGTGCCCCCGCGGATGATGACGGGCGCGTGCAAGCCCGCGCCCAATACGGGCAGGGCCGCGCCCTCGCCGCGCTGGATCGCCCCGCCAATGCGGAGGCGCGCTTCCGCGAAGCCACCGAGCGGGCTCCTTCCGGCGCGCCCGTCGCGCAGGAAGCCCGCGTGGCCCGCGCCGGCCTCTACGAGAGCACCGGCCGCCCTGGGGAGGCGCAGGCGCTCTACCGCCGTGTGGCCGAGGAAAGCCGGGGCGCCGCCGGGGCCGAGGCCCTCTACCGCCTCGGCGCGTTGCTCCTGGAGCAGGACCGGCCCGAGGACGCCATCGAGGAGCTCCGTCGCCTGCCGGACCTCTTCGCCGGCTTCCCCGACTGGATCGCCCGCAGCCTGCTAATCCAGGCGCGCGCCTTCCGCGCAGCCGGTCGCCCCGCCCAAGCTCGGCGGACCTACGATCGCCTCCAGGACGAATTCGCCGGGACCGAAGAGGCCCGCACCGCCCGCCGGGAGCAGGAGCAGCTTTGACAGAAGGAAGGGTGAACGCTGCCCGAACTACCCTTCAGCACGAAGACCCAACTCCCCGCTCCGAACATGCGACTCCTCTCCTGCGCGTTGCTGACCGCGCTCCTCGCGGCTGTTCCGGCCCAGGCGCAGCAGGACACGACCGGCAACGCCGACCCGGCCCTGCCCGAAATTGCCCCGCGCGAGGTCGAAATCCGTGGCGAGCTCGACATCTCGCTGCCCGCGCTTCAGCGGCCCGCCGTGTCGGGCCTGCTGCCTTCCTCTCCCCTCCAGCCGCTGCCGTCGGCGCCGCTGCCCGAGCCGGCGTCCCTGCCCGAGCCGGCCGGCGCGGCCCCCCGCACGCTCCCCGGCGAGGCAGAGGCGTCTTCCGGCTTTGCCGCGCTTCCGCCGCCGCGCGCCGGGCTGCTGGAAGCCGGGGCCGGGCGCTACCTGAGCCGCTTCGCGCGGGTGCGCTTCGACCAGCCGCTCGCCTCGCAGTGGACGCTGCGCCCGCGCCTCAACTACATCGGCACCGACGGCTTTGCCCCCTTCGACGCGAAAAACGTCGAAACGCCTGCCGACGAGCTGCGCGGCGCGGCCACGCTGCGCACCGAGCGTTCGGCCTTCACCGCCGCCCTCACCGCCGACGGCTTCTTCGCCCAGCACCCGCTCTACGGGGCCGTCGGGGCCGGGGGCCGCGACCTCGCCGCGCAGCCCAACCGCGACCGCTACGGCGGCAGCGCGCAACTGCATGTGCAGGCCGGCGGCGGCACGGGGGCTACGCTGGAAGCTCGCGCCCACGCGAAGGCCGCTCAGGTGACGACCGATGCGTCCACGGGCGAAGGGGCCCGCTTCGAGCGCCGCGAGCGACGCGCGGGTGGTTCCCTCAGCGGCGGCGGGCCGGTGGGCGACGTGCGCTTGGAGGCGAGCGCGCGGGGCTCGGCCGCGCGTTTTTCCGGCTCGTTTGCGGACCGTCCCTCCAGCAGCAACGCCTCGTTTCTGGATGCCGGAGCGGGAGTGCAGCTCCGGCGCAGCGAAGGGCTCCGCGTCTTCGCTGGCGCGCGCGCGCTTACCTTCTCGAGCGGAGGGGACAGCGGCCTCTTTTTCGCTCCCGACGTGCGCCTGACGTGGCAGGCCACCCCGCGTGTGGCCCTCTACGCGCGCACCAATCCGCACGCCGCGGCTAACCGGCTGGCCGCCCGCTACCGCGAGAACCCGTCGCTTCTCTACGAAGCGGCTCCCCAGCCGAACGTCTTCACCCTCGATGCCGAGGGCGGGCTGCGCTTCTTCACTGAGCGCGCGCTGGAGCTGCGCGCCTTCGCCGGCTACCGGCGCGCCCCGAGCTTCCTGTTTTACGAAGACGAGCGCGCGCGCCGCTACGAGCGCGGCGTCACGGCGGCGCGCTACGGCGAGGCACGCATCATTCGGGCGGGCGGCGCGCTCTCGGTGCGCCGAGGCGAGCAGCTGAGCGCGTCCCTCTCGGCGGCCTACCGCCGCGGGACGCTCGCCAGCAGCGACGCGGAGATCCCGTACTTCTCGCCCCTCACGGTAGAGGCGTCGGCCAGCTACGCCTTCCTCGGCGGAGACGGGCACGTCCGCCTCACCGGCACCTTCGAGAGCCCCCGCCCGCTTGCGCGCGGCAGGGACGGCGAAGTCGGTGCTTTTGCCGACCTCGACGTGGAAGGCCGCTACGCGCTCACCCCGACCATCAGCGTGGTGGCGCGGCTGGAAAACATTTCCGCCGGCGCACTGGAGCGCTTCGACCGCTACCCGCGCCCGCCGCTCGTCGTCCAGAGCGGGCTGCGCCTGCATCTGTGAGCCCCCCGTTTGCGCAGAGCCGCCCAAGGGCCTATATTTTTGCAAAAGCTCACTCTGCCTCTGCTTCTGCTTCCCGCGCGCGCCTCTCCTCATGAAACGCTCTCCCGCCTCCTCTGACCCCGGTGCCTCCGACGCGAACGACATGCCCGGTCTGCCCAGCGTGGCCAGGGCGCTCTCGCAGTGCGTACGCGAGGCCCTCGAGCATGGCGAGCCGACCGACGTGCCCGGCTTGGGCACCTTTCGCGTCGAGCACCGGGCCAGCCAGGTGGAGGAGCCGGCGGACGGAGAGCACTCCCTGTCTCCCCCCTGTGACGAGGTCGTCTTCGAACCCGCTCGGGAGTAGCCTGCCAGGAGTCGTTCGCCTCGCCCGGCGCTTTCCGCCCGCAACAACGGCCGCCCCCGCGCCATGTCTTCCGTGATCGAACAGCTCGCCCGCCGCCTCGACACCTCGCCCGCCCGGGCACGCCAGCAGCTGCAAACCCTGCTTGCCGCACTTCGCTCGCGGATCGAGCGCAACGGCGAAGCCTCCTTGCCGGGGCTCGGCACCTTCTCCCGCGCGGAAGGCGCCTGGGCCTTCGAGCCCGACGAGGCCCTGGCGCGCTCGGTCAACCGCTCGTTCGAAGGCCTCGATGCCATCAGCGTCCCCGCCCCCGATGCCGGCGGTGCCGCTGCGGCCTCCTCCACTCCTGAAGAGGCGGCTCCGCACGAGGAAACGGCTTCGGCCCAGGAAGAATCGTCTGGCGAAGACGCTCCCGCAGAGGAAGAAGCTCTCTTCGCGGGCCTGTCCCTCGACGACTCTTCTTCCCGTGGACCCTCTCCCAGAGAATCCAGCGACATCCCCGGCGACGTAGCCCCCTCGGCGGAGCCGTCTCCCGAGGCGGCTTCTTTCCCTCCCGCAGAAAAGCAACGCGAAGACCGGGCGAAGAGCGACTGGGCGTTTCCCGGTCCGTCCGCCGGAGCGTCCGGCGGTGCGGCGGCCTGGAACTACGCGGCGTTGCCGGCGGGGGCATCGCTCGTGCGTCGCCGCACGGTCGCCCCCTCGCCTGGGGACGTGCGGGCCGGGCGTCTGGAAACGGAAGACGCTGCCGCGCCCCGGACCGAGGATGCCCCGGGCCACCGCGCAGAAGGCCGGCCCCACGAGGAACGCCCGCCCAAAGCGCCGGAGCCTCCTACCGACCGCACGCGTCTTCCCGAGTCCGAGCGCCGGGCGACCTCCTCGGACGGCGGATCGGGGACGGGCGGATGGCTGGCGGCACTGGCAGTGCTTCTGGTCGTAGGACTGGGCGGGTGGTTCGTCCTCGGGCAGCAGGGCGTGGTGCCCGGCCCAGTCGCCGTACTCCAGCAGGGGGGCGGGAGCGGCAACGCCCCTCCCGGAGCGAGCCCCGGCGCCTCTGGAAACCGCTCCGGCGCCGCAGCCGCCGCCGATTCGGCCGCCGCCGACACCGCGGGCTCCCCGTCTCCCGCAGACTCCGCCACGGAGGTACGGGCCGGCCGCCTCGACCGAGCCGAGGGCGGGTGGACCGTCGTCGTCGCTTCCGAGACCTCACGCGACACGGCCCGCCGCGCCGCTCAGCAGTTCGCCCAGCAGTTCCAGGATCAGGACTACCCGATTGACATTCTGGAAGCGACCGTGGACGGCACGCCCCGCTACCGCGTCGTCGTCGGACAGTTCTCGTCCCGCGAGGCCGCCGCCCAGCCCCTTCAGCAAGACGGCGGACCGTTCCCACAGGGCGCCTGGGCCCTGCAAGTCGAGCCTGACTCCTGAGCGCTCCCCGTCTCCCCGCGGCCGCGCAGCTCTTCCCGTTTTTTTCCCAAGCGCGCCTTCATGCCTTTTCCTTTCCAGGGCGTTTTCGTCCAGGCTGTTCTTTTTCAAGCGGCCCCCGACGACGCGGCAGCCCCGCCTCCCGGAGACGAGCCGACGTCCCTGCTCGACATTCTGCTGCAGGGCGGCTGGGTGATGGTGCCGTTGCTCTTGCTCTCGGGGGCCGCGCTGTATCTGTTCGTGGAGCGCCTCGTGGCCGTGCGCCGCGCCGAGGGCGACCCCGAGGCGGCGACCGAGCGCATCCGCCGGGACGTGCGCGCCGGGCGCATCAAGGAGGCGCTTCAGTTTTGCCGCGAGGAAGACACGCCCATCGCGCGCATCCTGCGACAAGGGCTCGAGCGGCTGGGGCGGCCCATCTCCGAGATCCAAGACGCCGTGCAGGCGGCTGGCAAGCACGAAGCCTTCGCCCTGGAGAAACGTACTGGCCTCCTGGCCTCTATCGCCGGCGTGGCCCCGCTTCTGGGCTTCTTCGGAACGGTCCTGGGCATGATCGAGGCGTTCCGCCAGGTGCAGACCTTGCAGGGCAACGCCGACCCGAGCGTGCTGGCCGGCGGCATCTGGGAGGCGCTCGTGACGACGGCCGCCGGGCTGGCGGTGGGCATCTTCGCCAACCTGGCGTACAACTACCTGCTCGGGCGCATCAAGCGCCTCACCAACGATATGGAGCGCTCGGCCACCGCCTTTATCGACCTCCTCCAGGAACCCGTCGCGCCCGGCGACGCCCCTTCCCGCCATGCGGACCCCGCCGACGCGCCCAGCAGCGCGCCGCGTGAGCGCGAGCCGGCCCGTACGGGGTGAGCGTACGGGGGGCAGGAGAAAGAGGGGCGTTTTCACCGCGCCGGGGGCGCGCCTACCCAGCACCCAAATACTACGGCACCCAGCTTCCACGAATCGTGCTCGACTTCTCGACGGAGCGCAAGCCGCTGATGACCTTCAGCCTCGCCGGCGTGGCCGACGTGGTGCTCTTGCTGCTGATTTTCTTCCTGCTCACGTCGAACTTCGTCCCGCGCATGGGTATTCAGGTGGACCTTCCGCAGGCCGGTGCTTCCAGCCCGGCCGAGGAGGCTTTCGTGCCCGTCGCCATCACTGGTGAGGGCGCGTTCTTCGTCGGCCAGCGCGAGGTGGCAGGCGAAGACCTGACGACGGCCCTGCGCACCCAGAAGAACGAAAAGGGCACCGACGGCCTGCTCCTGCGCGCCGATGAGCAGGCGACCGTTCGGCAGTTTGCCGCCGTGGCAACCGCCGCTCAGGCGCTGCGGATGCGCGTGGTCATGGCCACGCGCCCCGAGGCGGACGCGTCAGCAACGCCCCAGTAGCGCCTCCGGCCTCGGCGGGTCAGTACAGGAAGCGCTGCACGGCCCGCAGCAGGCGCCGGCGCTCCGACTCGGCCTCCTCGGTGTCGCGGATCACGTCGCCCCCCAGCGCCACGAGCTGACTGGACGGCAGCTTGTGGAACATGAGCTGCTCGCGAAACGGGCTGAAACTCGCTTCATTGGTGCGCAGCGTCATGCCGCTGTTTTCCAGCAAGTTGGCGATAGCCGGCGCCTCCGATACGTCCACGTTCATGATGGAGAGGTCTTGCCCGTCCGCTCCTTCGGGCCGGTAGATAAAGTGCAGACTCTCGATGCTGCGCTGAAGCTGGCCGCGCTCGGCCTGGAAGTCGTAACGAATGAACAGGCGGTTGGCGCTGGTGAAATCGAGCCCCTGCTCGAGCAGCTCCTCCTCGATCTGCGAAATCGGGCGCGCCGACTCATCATCGGGCGAGCGGCGCAGCGAGATTCCCTCGCGCGTGGCTACATCTACGACAGAGTCGCGCAGAGCGCTGGCAGCACTGTTCTCCTGAACGGGCGTGATGACTTGAAAGGTCTGCTTCCATTCCGTCTGCGCGTGCGCTGCTTGCGGCCCGCCCAGCGGAATGATCGTGGCGACCAGCAGCGCCACCAGTCCGGCAGAGGTCGCGCGCAAACGGGATCGAGTAAGAGAAGGCATCGAAAAGCGGAAAGTTGGTGTCGAAAAACCGAAGCGGAACAGGGCGCCCTCACCCGCGCATCCAAAACCTCGCAATTAGCGCGCCAGTTCGGCAGTGCGCGAGACACGCGCGGCCACGCGCTCGAAACTAACGCGCTCGGCAGCGCGAACCCGGGCCGGCGGGCCTACGAAAGCACGAAGCCAAACGTGCGGCTCGCCTCACTGAAGGAAACGGGGATGGCCTGCCCGGCGTGGTTGATGCGCACGACCCCTTCGAGGCGGACCGTAATGCGATCGCCAGCCTCGGCGTCACTGAGGTTGCGTGTAAGAACGAGGCGCCCCCCGTCGAGGTCGAAGGTACCGATTCTTTCGCTGGCCGTCAGCCCTCTTCGCAGGAAGACGGTCGCGCGCCCTACGCTGTACTGGGCGTCCTGCGGGTAGCGTTGGCGAAACTCTTGGTCGGGCTCCACCTCGAAGTTCAGGACGGCGCGACGGCGCGGAATGTTGTCTCCGCTGGCCACCTCGCGCCCCCCGCTGCGTACCTTCAGCTCGGGCCGCGGCGGGTCGATCACGGCAAACTCTTTCTCGCCCAGAAAGACGTTTTCGGTGCCCGCCGAGGCCGAGTCGGCCAGGAAGACGCGCACGGTGCTGGAGCTGCTCTGGCTCGGGCTGAGCGCGATAGTGCGCCCGGCCGTGCTCTGCGACCCGTATTCGAGGCGCAACGGGCGCCCCTCCAGCCCCGGCACGTCGATGCGAATGCGGTTGAGGCACCGGCGGTACAGCGACTGCGTAGCCTCGCTGGTGGCCACGATCTCGGGCCGCCGCACCTGAAAACGCCCCTGCACCGGGAGCTGCGCCATCTGCCCGTCTACCTGCCGAAAGCGAAACTGTCCACTGTAGGATACAGTTTTCTGGTCTTCCTCCTCAGACAGAAGGCCGCCCGTGCTCATGCGCAGGAGCGAGTCGCCCACCGCTTGCACGCCACCGCCCTGCGTCTGCAGACGTTGCCCTTCGCTCTGCCCCACGCTCAGGAACGTCCGCGCCGTGAATGGCTGCCCGAGCACGACTGTGCGGTCCCCCACCACCACCGGCTCGACTGATTGCACGGCATAGGTGTCGTCGCTGAGGTCGTAGGTGCTAAAGGCGTAGAGCAGGATCGGCAGGTACAACGCCAGCATGACGGAGTACCGCATATCCTTGAGGCGCGAGGTCATGGCCCGTCTTCGGAGGAGTCTGTATTTCTGGAGAGGCGAAAGCGGGTGGAAGGAGCCACGCGCTCACCCGCCGCGCGTGTCCTCGTGGGGCGCGGGGCGCGCATTCTGCGGGTGGGTGTCCGAGGTGTAATCGCCTCCCGCGCCCGAGGCGGTGCGGTCTGTGCCATTGCTGGCCGAGGCGTTGCCGTCCGCGGCACTACTGCCCGGACCGCCCGGGGCGCGGTTGAAGCGCTGGAAGCGACCGGCCATCTCGTCGAGGTCCGCGCGCAGGCTTTCGACCGCCTGGCTGGCTCCATCCATCTCCTCGCCGAGGTGGCCCATGCCTTCGCCCAGCAGCTCGGCATTTTCGGCCAACCGGCCGCTGGTGACTTGCTCGAGCTCGGAGCGCATCTGCTTGACCGCTGTGCGCGCTGGGCCCATCTCGCTGCTCATCGCCTGCACCTCGGCCCCCAGCGCCTTCATGCCTTCCTCCAAGTGCTCGGCGTCCTCGGGGAGCGTGCCGGCGGCGGCGCGGCTAAGGCCGTCTTCCATCTGCTCCAGTGCCGCGTACGCGCCCTCGATCTTTTTCCCGCTCTGGCGAAGCTGCGCGTTGATCTGCTCCATGCGGTTCCCCAGCACGCGGGCCTGTTCGGTCAAGCGCCCATCGGCGGCAGGGCCGAGGGCCTCCTGCACCCGGCCGAGCGCCGAGCGCGTCTGCTCCATCTCGCCAGCCATTTGCCGCATCTCCTGCTCGAAGCGGTGGGTCTCCTGCGCCAGCGCCTCCATGGCCCCGTCGAGGTCTTCGCGGAGGCGCTCTTCCATCATCTCGCGGAAGGAGGCGCGCATTTCCTGCACCGGCGCCTGTTGTTGCTGCTCGACGGTCACGACCTCGGCGGTCGCCTCGCCTTCGCTTCCCGCCTGGTCCCTGCCCATGAAGTGCATCAGCAACGCGAAGGAGCCCATGACGACGAAGGCTGCCGCCTCTCCCATGAATCCGAGCACCATGAAGATCTCGGTGTTCGGGTAGCCCTGAATTTTGAAGAAGACCCCGATGATGGCTAGCGCCCCGAAAATGCCGATGAGAAACTCCAGAAACGGCTGCACGGAGTCGAGCCAGGAGGAGGAAGAAGACGAGTTCGCGTCGGCCATAGGACCAGGGAGACTCAACGAAGAAAAAAGAGGAAGGACGCGCGAGCGCAGCGCGCCTTCCGGTTCAGGGCATCAGTTCGACGGCTCTTCCGAACTGGTGGCGCAGCGAAAGCCGATGTAGGGCGAGGCTTCGCTCCCCGGCTGGGTGTCGCGCACCCCAACGCCGATATAGAAGGCGTTGGAGGCCCACGACCCTCCGCGCACGACGTAGCGGTCTTCCTCGGGGTCTTCGTAGACGGGATTGAAGTCGGAAAGCTCCGAGTAAGAGGGGTGGTACTTGTCTTGCACCCACTCGGCCACGTTGCCGCTCATGTTGTAGAGGCCCCAGGAGGTCGGCGGGTAGGCGTCGCCGGGCGCGGTGAAGGCATAGCCGTCAGCCGCGTATCCGCCACGGCCGGGGTTGTAGTTGGCCAGGTAGCGCCCCTGGTTGTTGCGGGGCTCGTAGCCGCGCCACGGGTAGATGCTGCCAACCAAGTCGCCGCGCGCCGCGTATTCCCACTCCGCCTCCGTCGGCAAGCGCTTGCCGTTGAACTCACAGTAGCGCTGGGCCTGCTGGTGCGTCACCGCGACGACCGGGTGATCGTTAAACTCGGAGTTGCGGAAGTACTCCTCCCAAGTCGAGCGGCTGCGCGCTTCGCCCCAGACGGTAGAGTCGGGCGTCATTTCCTGGCGCTCCTCCGGGGGAAGCTCGTTGAGGAAAGCGCGGTACTCGGCGTTGGACACCTCGAACTTGTCGACGCTGAAGGGCGTGACGGAAACGCGCTTGCGCCCAGCTTGCTGGAGTTCGAGAGGGTCCTCGTCGGTCAAGCCCATTACGAAGGTGCCGGCTGGCACGCGGCGCATCTCATCTTGCGGCTCTCCGTCCTCGGTCGTGTCGGCCTCGGCTGTGCCGTCGGGCGCAGGCGGGCGCCGCGCGGCCCCTCCTGAGCGCTGGCGGGTCGCTTCGGGCATGGGTGCGGTTTTCGCCACCGGGTCGCGAGGACGCGGAGTGCCCGTGTCACTCTCGTCGGCCACGGGATCCCCCTCAGCAACGCCGCCTCCCGTGGGTGCTTCTTCGGCCGGGGCGTTGCCGCTATCGGGGGCGCCGCCGGCCTCTGCCCCCGACGAGGGCGCTTCCTCCGAAGGCGTCTCCCCACTCGACGCAGGCTCCTCGCCCGATGCAGGCTCCTCGCCCGACGCAGGATCTTCCGACGAGGACGTTTCCGCGAGCGGGGGGCGTGGCCGCCTGTCTCCTTCGTCCTTGTCCGTTCCGAAGCGGTACGTGACGCCGATGCTCGGGGCGAGGCCAGACGTGAGGTCGAGGCTCCTGGGCGGCTCGTTGGTGGCGACCGTCCAGCGCCCCCCGACCTCTACGTTCAGCCCCACGTCTGAGCGGACCGGCACTTCCACCCCTACCCCGAGCGGCACGACCGAGCGCTCGCCCTGGTCGGCGCCGGCCACGTAGTAGCCGACCCCTCCGAAGGCGTAAGGCTTGACTCCTCGCTCGCTCCCAAAGGCCTCTATTCGCTCGAAGGGGTGGAATTGGAGCGTGCCTTCGAGCGACACCAGATCCTGGTAGGCGACCGCTCCCTGAAGGGTAAACAAGTCGGTGTAAGGCAGGCGCGCCCCGAGCTGTCCCGCCGGACGCGTCCCGTCGAGGTTGCTGGAGGCAGGAGCGTCGGTGAGGACAGCTCCCCCGGCGGCGAAGAGTTCTTGGGCGTGCGCGGCCCGTGAGGCGGTCGGCCCCGCGAGTCCCCATAGGAGCAGCAGAGCGGCGATTGCGCTGAAGCGCTTAGTCCACATAATGGAAGAGAAGAGTGTAATGGCGATGATTGATTTACCCGAATCAGGTGAAGCGACCCGCTTCGGTTGCAAAAGGAGTGGCCACAAAAGTCAGGCCACAATAGTTCAGTCTGTGAGATCGAAGCGGTAGGCAACGTTGAGAAAGACGACTTGATCGATGGGAAAGGAGACGCCGGTGAAGCCGTCCAGGTGATCGGTCGGGAAGGATCGCACCCCAATGCGCACGGCGTCTTGCACGTTGATGCCCACCGTAAGGTTGGGGCGCACTCGCGTGCCGCGCCTCTCGTAGTCGCCAGCGACATCGCCGCCTTCGGGAAAGCCTTCGTATTGGGGATTCAGCATGAGCGTCGGTCCGGCTCCGAGAAACAGGCGAAGGAGGCCTGGGCTGAAAAGCGGCACGTCGAGGCTTCCGACCGCGTTCAGGCTCACGAGGTTGTTCGAAAAGCCGCGTGCCGGTTTCCTCCCGAATGCGCGTCTTCCCGCCAGCCGGTCGTAGCTGAGCTCCAGCCCCAGCGTGTAACCGTTCGCGTAGCGCCGGTCTGCCCCCACGAGGAGACTCAGGTTCGAGGTGCCCAGAAACTTGAGAACGTTGTTTTCGGGGTTGGTGTCGAGGTCGCCCATGTAGAAGGCCAGCCCCCCACCGAGCGTCACGCCGTCGATGAGGCCGGGCTCTTCCTCCGACGGCTCGCCTTGAGCGCATGCCGTCGAGACAAGAAGCATCAGCGTAGCCAGCAGGCACGTCGCGCGGCGCAATGTAGAAGCTGCGGGCATGAATTTGCTCATCTCAGCGATTGTTTTACGTGAAACAACCCTTCCCCCAGGGGTGAAACGGGCACATGATGTGCCTCATCCCCCGCAAGACGGACCGAGATCTGCTCCTTTTCTCAGGATGATCTTTGTGCCGGACGCTCCTAGGCAGGCTCTTTTCGGGCAGCTATCTAACTAGAAGACAACAGCTTGGCAGGCTTTTCTTTCTGTTTGTCGGCGGAAGTCGTTGCACGAACCGGTCGTTGCACGAACCGCTTGTGCGCGAGCGCGCTGCCCCACGTCAGTTAACGTACCGCCCCGACACTTCTCTTGCAAACAGAAAACTCCGTCCCTACTGCCGGGAGCCGTTGCCCTTGCCCCGCTGCTCGGTGCCCCTGCCCCGCTACTCGGCCGTCGAGACCTCCCCATTCAGAAACGGATTCTCGATGCGCTCGCGGCCCACAGCCGTCGCCTCGCCGTGGCCGGGGTGAAGGCGCGTCTCATCCGGCAACGCCATCAGCTTCGCCTCGATGGACCGCATGAGCTGCTCCAGCGAGGTCTGCGGCAGTCCTTGCACGCGCCCGATAGAGCCCCGGAAGAGCACGTCACCGCTGAGGGCCACGCCGGCGCCGCGCTCCAGAAAAATGACGTGGCCCGGCGCGTGGCCCGGCGCGTGAAGGACCTCCAGGCGCGCGTCGCCCACGGCGATCTCGTCTCCCTCCGCGAGCGGCGCCCCAAGCGGCGGGTTCGCCTTTACCGGCACGCCGAAGGCCGCGCCCTGCTCCTCGGCCTGCTCGGCGAAGGGGCGGTCGGCCGGGTGCAGGCGCCACGCCGCGCCGAAGTGCTCCGCCAGCGCCGTCGCGCCGAGGATGTGGTCGATGTGGGCGTGTGTCAAGAGCAGGTGGCGCACGTCGAGGTCCTGCTCCTCGACGTAGCGGATGACCTGCCGGTGCTCCTCGGTCGTGGCAGAGGGGGCGTCGAC
The DNA here is from genome assembly GCA_003022535.1 of Bacteroidetes bacterium QS_9_68_14. Taxonomy (GTDB): domain Bacteria; phylum Bacteroidota; class Rhodothermia; order Rhodothermales; family Salinibacteraceae; genus QS-8-64-10. Next base: position 3,896 of record PXTT01000059.1, on the reverse strand, counting down.
AATCGCCGCCTCTCCGGCGTCGTGGGCCACATAGCCGTTGGTGGGAAAGGGACCGAGCGTGAAGGGCTGGACGTGCACGGCGTGGGGCGCGGTTGGGGAAGGTGAAGCAGCGCGCTACGATTTTTTCGTGTCGCCTGGTTTGAAGGCCAGGCCCGCACAGATGGTTCTGCCCGCCGGATCACACCTGCCGCGCTTCGGGTTTTCCCTTTCAGGATTCGACCCTTCGATCCGACGCTACGCGAGCGGCGCGACGCGCGATGAGACGCCTGCACGGCATGGTGCTGCGGAGGCTGCCCGGCCCGTTCTTCGGGTGGCTGGGCACGCTGCTGTTTCTGCTGCTGATGCAGTTCCTCATCGAGAAGCTGCCCGACCTGGCGGGCAAGGGGCTTCCGCTGACGCTCATCGCCGAGGTCATCGCCTACAGCCTCGCCTACATGCTGGTGCTGGCCGTGCCCATGTCGGTGCTGCTGGCCACGCTGATGGCCTTCGGCCGGCTGGTGGAGTCGAAGGCCTTCGCTGCCGCCAAAGGCGCGGGGATCTCGCTCGTGCAACTCGTGTGGCCGGTGCTGGTGCTGGGCCTGCTGGTCAGCGGCGGCATGGTCTACTTCAACAACGTCGTGCTGCCGGAGGCGAACTTCCGTCAGAAAAACCTGTGGCGCGACATCCGCGTCAAAAAGCCCGGGTTTGCCCTTCGGGAAGGCATCTTTTACGAAGAGCTCGACGACCACGCCCTGCTCGTTGAGGAAATCCCGACCGACTCCAGCGGCCTCCTGCGCGACGTGACGATCTACGACTACACCGGCGGGGCGCGCCAGCAGACCACCATCAAGGCGCAGCGCGGGCGCCTGCGCTCGAAGGCCGGCGGGGCACGCATCCACCTCACGCTTTTCGACGGGGAGGTTCACCGCCGCTCGCGGGGCTCCAGTCGCTACGAGCGCCTGCGCTTCCGAACGCACGAGCTTACCCTGAAGGTGCCGGGCGCTCGCTTCGAGCGCGACGCATTGCGGGAGGACTACCGCTCCGACCGCACTACGCCGACTCTCCAGATGATCCGCCACGTCGACTCGCTGGAGGCCACGCTCGCCGAAGCGCGCCACGCGGCGCGCCGCCTGAACCGCTCCCTCTGGGCCCCGCCTCCCGACACCGCCGCCCCCGCGCAGCCTCCGTCCGACACGGCCGGCCCCGAGCCGCCTGCGCGCCTGCCGCCGGAAGCGAGCCACCGGGGATCCACGCCCCGCCCGCCGACTCGCGTGGCCGCTTCTCACCAGGAAGCCGCTCCTCGCCGAGAAGAGGGAAGACGCGGCCGCGCGGACGCTCCCTCGCCAGAGGCCGGCGCCCGCCGCGATACGATCGGGCCCCGGCCCGCTCGCTACGCCACGCAAGGACTCTCCGAGCCGGAAGCGCGTGAGACGTACCGGCGCGCCGCACGCTCGGCGCGCCAGGTGCGCTCGGAGCTGAGCAGCATGGAGCGCGAGCTGGTCTGGACAGGCCGCAAGGTCGCCAACTACCGGGTCGAGATCTACAAAAAGAGCTCGATGGCGGTAGCGTGCTTTCTTTTCGTCCTGATTGGCATTCCGCTGGGGCTCTCGCTGCGGGGCGGGTCGCTGGGCACCGCCGCCGCCGTGGCGCTGGGCATCTTCATCTTCTACTGGGTCACGCTGGGGCTCGGCGAGAAAGCCGCCGACCGGGGCGCCCTGCCCCCATGGCTGGGCATGTGGGCTGCCAACGCCGTGCTGGCAGTGGCCGGCGCGTGGCTGATGGCCTACGTGGCGCTCGACCTGCACGCTACGCCGCCGCTGCGCAAGCGCCTGTGGGAGTGGATGAAAAGCGGGAGGGGAGAACGTTGAACGTTCTCCTCGGGCCGGCGAACTTTCAACCTTCCAATCGTCAACCGCACGGAGTGCTACACTTAGTGCCCACCCCCATCGGCAACCTCGAAGACATCACGCTTCGCGCGCTGCGCGTGTTGCGCGAAGCCGACCTGATCGCCTGCGAAGACACGCGCACCTCCGGCACCCTCCTGGCGCACTACGACATCGAGGCGCCGACCACCCCCTACCACGAACACAACGAACACGACAAGACCCCGCGCCTCGTCAAGCGCCTGAAGGCCGGCCACGCCCTCGCGCTCGTCACCGACGCAGGCACGCCCGGGGTCTCGGACCCCGGCTTTCTGCTGGCGCGGGCAGCTCACAAAGCCGGTGTTCGCGTCGAGGCGTTGCCGGGACCCACCGCCTTCGTGCCGGCGCTCGTGGCCAGTGCCTTGCCGGCCCACCGCTTCGCCTTCGAGGGCTTCTTGCCCAAAAAGAAAGGGCGCCAGACCCGCATCGAGCGCCTCGCCGACGAGGAGCGCACGATGGTGTTCTACGAATCGCCCCATCGGCTTTTGCGCACCCTGGGCGACCTGGTTGATGCCTTCGGCCCCGAGCGGCGCGGAGCCGTCGCGCGCGAGCTGACCAAGCGCCACGAGGAGCTGCGGCGCGGAACGCTCGGCGAGCTCGCGTCGTACTTCTCGGGCGAAGGTTCAGTACGCGGCGAGTTCGTGCTTCTCGTCGCTGGCACAGATATCTGATGCGCGCTTCTGCTCTGCTCGCCTCTCCACGCGCTATGCCGCCGATCATCTGCGCGAGCGCGCTGTCGAGGTCGTCCTGGCCGATCCCGAGCAGGGCCGCCCCGGTGTCTTCATGGGCTACGCGTTGAGCTGGGGCCCTCCTCCCTTTGCGTCTTTCGCACCGGAGAAGTGCCCCTCCCTAGCGCGCCTCTGTCCTGACCACCTACACGGCGAGCCCCACCGCGCCATGCTCTAAACGCTCCTCGACGCCGCGCGCGCCTTCGGCAGCCCTCTTTTTCCCGCCGGGCGCCCTCCCAGTGGCTCGCCCGCTTCCGTGCCCCCCTCGCTCGATGTGTGGCTCCTCGCTTTCGCCGTCGCCGCGCTCGCGGCTGTGCTGTGGAACATGTGCCTGACCTCGCAGCCCCGTCCCTCCTGGCAACGCGACTTCCTCGAAGGGGCGCGCGAACGACGCGAGCCTCCGCCCGGCAGCGCCTCTCCCGACGGACCCGCCTTGCAGGTTCGCCGCCCGCGCGCCTGCTCCGCACGCTCTCGCTGCAACGCTTCAACACCCACGCCCCGAATGCGCCCGAAGCTCACTGACCGCCTGGTCGCCGGCGCCGTCTTCGTCTACGCGCTCGCGCTCTACCTGCTTACCGTGGCCCCCACCGCCTCGCTGTGGGATGCGGGCGAGTACATCGCCGTCGTCAACAAGCTGGAGGTCTCGCACCCGCCCGGGGCCCCCTTCTACATGCTGATCGGGCGCTTTTTCTCGATGTTCGTACCGGAGGAGTATGTGGCGGTCTCGGTGAACCTCGTCTCGGTGCTCTCCAGCGCGGGGGCCGTGCTGCTGGGGCACCTTGTCATCGTGCGGCTCATTCGGCTCTGGCAACGCCCTGAAGGCACGCCCCCGCGCGCGCTCTCGGAGGTCGGTGGCTTCGAGCGGGGCGTGGCGCTGGCCGGCGGCGTGGTGGGCGCCTGCACCTTCGCCGTGACCGACTCGTTCTGGTTCAACGCCGTCGAGGCCGAGGTCTACGCCCTCTCGATGTTCTTCACCGCCGCGGTGGTGTGGCTGATCGTGCGCTGGGCCGACGAGGCGCTCCGCGAGGAGGCGGCCCTGAAGCGAAAGCAGCATTCGCTTTTCGGGCTGGCCTCCAACCGCTACCTCGTGCTCATCGCCTACCTCTTCGGGCTGGCCATCGGAGTGCACCTGCTGAACCTGCTGGCGCTCTTCTTCGTGGCGCTGATCGTGTTCTTCACCGAGTACGACCGCCCCGAGTGGTCGGATAAGAAACGCTGGGGAGCCATCGTGGGGGCGGGGGCGGCCTCCTCGGCGGCGTTTCTGTTC
>PXTT01000058.1 GCA_003022535.1 Bacteroidetes bacterium QS_9_68_14 | reverse complement strand
TCGACGCAGGAGCCTACGGCATGGCGATGGCCTCCACGTACAACCTGCGCCCGCTCCCGGCCGAGGTGATGATTCGTCCCGACGGCCGCCTCGACCTCGTGCGCCGCCGTCGCTCGCCCGAAGAGTTGATCGACGCGTTGCTGGAGGCGGAGGCAACGGCCGCCACGCGTTCCCCGACGGCCCCGGCCTCGCCGGCTGCGTACTGAGCCAGGTATAAGTCGCTAAACACGAAAGCGAACTTGCAAACCCACGTCCCGATTCCCGTGAAAACGCTCGCCACGTTCCTGCTCGCCCTTGCGGTGCACCTCACGCTCGGCTGGGCATGGACGCTGGCGGCGGGCATCGCCGGCGGCGCGTGGGCGCGGCAACGCGGCTGGCTCGTGGGACTGGTCGGCGTGGCCGCAGCGTGGGCCGCGCTGGTCGCTTACAACTTCGCCGCTGCGCCAAACGCGACGACCCGCATGGCACGCACGGTAGGCGCGTTGCTGGGAAACCTGCCCGGCTGGGCGACGGTTCTGGCAACCGTTTTAATGGGAGCACTGCTGGGGACGACCGGCGGGTTCATCGGCCAGCAGTCCGGCGCGCTCTGGGAAGCGTGGACAGCGGACGACCGCCGGCAGACGGCAGCTTCCTGAAAAACGGGAAGACAGTGCTTGCGCCGGGCGGGGGTCGCCCGTACCGAGAGCCTCCCTCCAACTTCCGACCCGAAACCGCGAAGTCATATGGCCAGCTACACCGACGAAGACCTGCAGAATCTCATCGAGCGCGTCGGCGTGCTCGGAGGCTATCTTTGACCCCGAGGGCCGTCGCGCCCGCATCGACGAGCTCGACACCGAGCGCATGGACCCGTCCTTCTGGGACGACCCCGACCGCGCAAAAGAAGTCGAACAAGAGATTGCGCGCGAGGAAGAATGGATCGAGCGCTGGGAGCAAGTCAACCGCCAGGCCGAAGACCTCGAAACGCTGCAAGTGCTGGCCGATGAGGAAGACGACGCCGACCTCGAAAAAGAGATTCAGCACGAGGCGCGGCGCCTGGAGCAACGCCTCGACCGGCTGGAGCTGCGCAGCCTGCTGAGCGAGGAGGACGACGAGCGCGACGCTATCGTCGAAATCAACCCCGGCGCGGGCGGCACCGAGAGCCAGGACTGGGCCGAGATGCTCCTACGCATGTACCTGCGCTGGGCCGAGGACGAAGGCTTCGAGACCGAGCTTCTGGAGCGCAAGGAAGGCCAGGAGGCGGGCATCAAAAGCGCTACGATTCGCGTGGCCGGCGACTACGCCTACGGCCACCTGAAAGGCGAAAGCGGCGTGCACCGCCTCGTGCGCATCTCGCCCTACGACTCAGACGGGCGGCGCCATACCTCCTTCGCCAGCGTTTTCGCCTACCCCGAGGTGGACGATACCATTGAGGTGGACGTGAACCCGTCCAACGTGGAGCTCCAGACGTTTCGCTCCAGCGGGGCAGGGGGGCAGCACGTCAATAAAGTCGAGACGGGCGTGCGGCTGATCTGGACGGGCACGCTCTCGGACGGCACCGAGGAGCGGATCGAAGCAGAGTGCACGGCCGAGCGCAGCCAGCGCAAGAACCGCAACCGCGCGAACAAGATGCTCCGCAGCCGCATCTACCAGGCGGAGAAGGAAATTCAGCAGCGCGCCAAAAACGAACTGGAGGCGTCCAAGAAAGAGATCGAGTGGGGAAGCCAGATCCGCTCCTACGTTTTCCACCCGTACACGATGGTCAACGACCACCAGACGGAGACGAAGCTCAGCGACGTGGAGAGCGTTGTTGCGGAAGGAAACCTCGAACCGCTCATCAAAGCGTACCTGATGCAGGCGATGGAGGTGTAGGAGCGCAGGGCGTGAAGTCAGCAACGCGTTGCTGTACCCCTAATTTCTGATTTCGCGCGGCGGAGTCTGTTATTGCATTGCATCACGACGGGCGATGGAAAGCAATCTGCCGAGCAGCACCCGTGGGAATCCCGGAGACCGCACGGCCGCGTGGCTGGCGTCGCCGCCGCTCGGCGACTGGCGGGCGACTTCCGCCGACCGGGCGTGCGGGGGTTGGCACGCGCTGGAAGGCGAGGCCATGCCGCCGTGAGAAACCTCTTCGGGGCAGGCGTTTCTCTTGAGAGAAGCCCCGAAGCGAGCAACGCGAAATCCCCCACCCCCAGAACCGTAAGGCTCCATGCGCACCTACGACTTCCTCGTCATCGGCAGCGGCGTGGCGGGCCTCTCCTTCGCCCTGCGCGCCGCCGAGCACGGGCACGTGGCCGTCGTCACCAAAAAGGAATCCGCCGAGTCGAACACCAATTACGCCCAGGGCGGCATCGCCGCCGCCGTGGCCGAGGGGGACTCCACCGAGCGCCACGTGGCCGACACGCTCGAAGCCGGGGCGGGGCTCTGCGACGAAGAGGTCGTGCGCCTCGTCGCCGAGGAGGGGCCAGAGCGCGTGCGCGAACTCGCCGAGATGGGCGCGGCGTTCACGCGCACCGACGGCGAAGGCTCGGCGTACCACCTCGGCCGTGAGGGCGGCCACAGCGCCGACCGCATCGTTCACGCCGCCGACGCCACGGGCTACGAAGTCGAGTGCGCGCTGCTAAGTAAAACGCGCGCAAACGAATCCATCGACCTGCTCGAGTATCACTTCGCCGTCGATCTTATCACTGAGCACCACCTGGGCCAGCACGTCTCGCGTGTGCGGCCGGATGTGCACTGCTTCGGCGCGTACGTGCTGAACGAGAAGACGGAGGCCGTCGAGGCGTTCCGGGCGAGGGCCACGCTCCTGGCCGCCGGCGGGAGCGGGCAGGTCTATCAGCACACCACCAACCCGCCCGTGGCCACCGGCGACGGCGTGGCGATGGCCTACCGCGCGAAGGCGCGCGTGGCCAATATGGAGTTCGTGCAGTTTCATCCCACGTCGCTGTTTCACCCGGAGGGCGATTCGTTTTTGGTCTCCGAGGCGGTGCGCGGAGAAGGCGGAAAGTTGTTCAACCAGGATGGCGAGCGCTTCATGCCCGGCTACGACGAGCGCGCCGAGCTGGCCCCGCGCGATGTCGTAGCCCGCGCCATCGACGATCAGCTCAAAAAGCGTGGGGAGGACCACGTGTGGCTCGACATTTCCCACGAGCCTGCCGCCCACATCCGCGAGCACTTCCCTACGATCCGCGAGAAGCTCGACGGCCTGGGCATCGACATGACGAGCGAGCCGATTCCCGTCGTTCCGGCGGCGCATTATCAGTGCGGTGGCGTGCAGACCGACACGGAGGGGCGCACCTCCATCGGCGGCCTTTTCGCGTGCGGCGAGGTGGCCTGCACGGGCCTGCACGGGGCCAACCGCCTCGCCTCAAACTCGCTCGTAGAGGCGCTTGTCTTCGCTCGCCGGGCGCTGGCGCCGGCCGTCGAGTACGCCGGCAGCCACGCGTTCCCCGAGGGCCTCCCCGAATGGGACGCCAGCGGCACCGCCCGTCCCGACGAGCGTGTCCTGATTTCCCACAACCGCGCCGAACTTCAGCGCGTGATGAGCAACTACGTCGGCATTGTGCGCTCGGACCTGCGGTTGGAGCGCGCCCAGCGCCGCACGCACCTGTTGCACGAGGAGACGGAGGACTTCTACCGCCGTTCGACGGTCTCGACGGGCCTCTGCGAGCTGCGCAACCTTATCACCGTGGCCTACCTGATCGTCAAGACCGCGCGGATGCGGCGCGAGAGTCGCGGCCTGCACTACACGCTCTCCTGCCCCGAGCCACGCGAAGAGGAGTGTCGCCCGACGCTGGTTTGATCTCAATGGGCGGCGGACCGCAGAAAACAGACCGAACAGAAAAACGGACCGGACAGACCGGAAGGGCCCGCCTGAGAAATCTGTTCGCGCGCTGAAGCCCGCCGTCGGCCGCCTGCCGTCCTTTTCGAAGAAACACCGTTCGCGCCGCAGCGTTACGCTCCTCTAAGTGCGCAGCGTTTTCGCCACGCCAGCCCGCTGCGCGTCTGTGAATGGACGCCCGTAGCGGCCTCCGCCGAGATCCGCCTACGCCGAGCGCCCGCCCTCACACCTGGGGCCGGGCGTTTTTCATTGAACCGTCTGCCCCGCCTTTTCCCCCGCACCGACGCCGTGGCCCAGCAGACCCATCCGCGAGAAGTCCGAAAGGGCATTGCCGAGCGCGTGCGCTCGCTCGCCGAGGAAGTGCTCGCGCCGACCGACCACTTCTTGGTGGACGTGGAGGTGCGGGGCCACCACGGCACGCGCGTTATCGAAGTGTACGTGGACTCGCTCGAAGATCCGGGCCTCGACGACCTCGCGGAGGTCAGCAAGGAAATCGACTTCCTGATGGACATGGAGGACACCGTCGACGGCAGCCACAAGCTCGAAATCTCCTCGCCGGGGGCTAAGCGCCCGCTTACCGACCCGCGCCAGTTTCGGAAGAACGCTGGACGCGAGATGCGCGTTAAGTACCGCGACGAAGGCGAGAAAAAACGCGCCGAGGGCGAACTGACCGAGGCGACCGACGACGACTTCGAACTCACCGAACCTTCCGGCCACGCGCTCCGCATCGCGTACGGCGACGTGGAGGAGGCCAAGCTCAAGCTGCCCTGGTAAGTGCTTCGGGACGGTCGAACGTTTGAGGTTGCAAGGCCGAAGTTTTCCGGGCCGACGAGACTTCAGCTTTGCAACCCTGTCCCGCTCAACCTGGCAAACCTTCAACCTTCAACCCGTCACCGCGAAGCCATGCAAAGCTCCGATCTGGTTTCCTCCTTCGGCGAGATCGCCCGTGCGAAGGACATCGAGCGCGATACGCTTCAGCTTATCGTCGAGGACGTCTTTCGCGCGATGATCGAGAAGCGCTACGGCGCCGACGAGGGATTCGAGATCATCTTCAACCCCGACGAGGGCGACATCCAGATTCTCCACATCCGCGAGGTCGTGGCCGACTGGGACCTCGACGACCCCGTCACTCAAATCGAAGAGAGCGACGCGAAGGCCATCGACGAGTTTTTCGAGATCGGCGAAGAGGTGCCCACCGAGCTGGAGATCGAGGACTTCGGCCGTCGCGCGGTCATGACCGGGCAGCAGACGCTCCAGCAGCAGATTCGTGACATCGAGAAGGAGCAGATCTACGAGGAGTACAGCGAACTGGTCGGCGAGATCGTCGTCGGCGAAATCTACCAGACGCGCCGCCGCGACGTGCTTTTGATGAAAGACGACGTGGAGCTGCTTCTGCCCGGCGACGAGCAAATCCGCAGCGAGTTTTACCGCAAGGGCGACATGCTCCGCGCGGTTGTCAAAGAAGTCAAGCGCGATGCGGGCAGTGACCCGCAGGTCATCGTCAGCCGAGCCGAGCCGGTCTTGATGGAGCGGCTCTTCGAGCTAGAGGTGCCGGAGGTTTACGAGGGCATCGTGGAGATCAAGAAGGTCGCGCGCATTCCCGGTGAGCGCGCCAAAGTGGCCGTCGTCAGCCACGACGAGCGTGTGGACCCGGTCGGCGCGTGCGTCGGCGTCAAGGGCGTGCGCATCCATGCGGTCGTGCGCGAGCTGGACAACGAAAACATCGACGTTTTGCTCTGGGACGAGGACCCGCACCAGCTGATCGTCAACGCGCTGTCGCCGGCCAACCCCGTCGGCGTACGCACCAACGACGACACTGAGCCGCCACGCGCCCGGGTGGACGTGCCGGCTGACGAGGTGAGCCAGGCCATTGGAAAGCGAGGCGTGAATATCCGCCTCGCCTCCAAGCTGACCGAGTACGAAATCGACGTCTACCGCGACATTCCCGAGGATGAGGAGGACATCGAAATCGAGCAGTTCGGCGACGTCCTCAGCGCCGAGACGATCGAGGCGCTCAAGCTCATCGGCTGCGACACCGGCAAGGCCGTTCTCGAGCTCAAAGCCGAAGAGATGGCCCGCCGCGCCGGCGAGCCCATCGACGAGGAAAACGCCGAGCGCATCATCGAGATCATCGAGACGGAGTTCGAGCGCGGCGTGGCCGGCCAGGAGCATCCGTTCGAGGGCGACTTTGTACTCGAAGCGCCCGGCACGAGTCCCGAGGAATCGGAGATGGACCTGCCCGGCCAGGGCGACGCCGCGCCGCCGTCTGACCTGCCCGAATCGGCGAGGCCGGCCGAGGCACCCGCTGCTCCGCGCGAGACGGCCGCCCCGGCCCCGGAGGGCGACGAAACCCCCGAAGGCGAATCCCTCGAAGGCGAATTTTCTGAAGATGAGGACGCCGAAGCAGACGCGCCCGTTGCCGAGGAGGGCGCGCCAGCCGAAGAGACAGGCGGCACGCCCGGCGACGAGGCCCACGCTGGCGAACCAGCCCCCGAAGGAACGCCGGCCGCCGAGGAAGAGGCCGCCGCGCCCGACGCGACGCCCGCCCCGAACGTGACGCCGGAACCCGATGGGGAAGAACAGCGAGAAGAAGAAGTGGCGTGACGGCCACGCGCGCCCCTTTCCGCTAAAACATTCGCCTCGCCCCCTCGTTTCTGAAAAGCGCAGTGCTTGCCGGCGCCGCTACCTGGATTGTCGGCCCGTCCATTTTTCGAACCAACCGCCTCGCACATGGCGACCACCACGACCGAACCCACTGACTTCAAGCCGGTGCGCCTTTTCAAGGTGACGAAAGAGCTCAACGTCGTCACCGGCAAGATCGTGGCCTTTCTCGAAGAGAACGGCTACGAAGACGACTTTACCGGCACGAACGTGACCGACCGCATCACCAGTGAGGAGGCCTACCTCGCGCTGAAAGACGAGTTTGCCTCCGACGCCGAAGCCGCCGAGCGCCTCGCCGAACTGCGGGCCGCCCAAGAAGAGGAAGCGGGCCCCGACCGCGACCAAGTTGCGACCATTGGTGGAGAAGAGCAAGCCGAGGAGGAAGCGCCCGCCGAGGAGGCAGGCGCTGACGAAGAGGCCATGGCCGAAGCCGAGGTCTCCGGCGATGGCGCTCCGGCAGAAGCCCCCGCCGCCCAGGAGCCTGAGGCCCCGTCCGCCAGGGAAGAAGAACCCGCTGGCGAAACAGACAGTGGGGCGGACCGCGTGCAGACTGCGGCGGAGACTGCCGGCCTCGAGGGACCCACGCCTGCGGAGGAGACCGCTGCGAAGACGGAGCCGGAGGCCGAAGCGGAGGAAGCAACGCCGGACGAAGCAAGGACGGACGAGGCATCTGCCAAGGCAGAAACATCAGAACCCGACGTGGCCCCCCCGGAAGAGGCTCCCAGGCAGCCGGAGGAGCGTGTCGCCGACGCCGATACCGACGCCCAGGCCGCGGCAGACGCCGACGCCTCGCCCGAGGGAGCTGACGCCCCGACTGCCGAAGACGGGGCGGAGGCCACTGCTGCAGGCGACGAGCCCACCGAAGGCGAGCCGGCCGAGGGGGGGCGAACGGAAGGAGAGCAAGCGGAAGGCGAAGGCGGCAACGTCCTGCGGGGCGACCGCTACGATCTGCAAGGCGCCAGCGTCGTCGGCAAGGTGGACCTCTCGAAGTTCAAGCGCCGCAAGCGCAAGCGCAAGAAAAAGAAAAAAGAGAAACGCGAGAGCAAACAACGCTCCCGCGACAAAGGCAAAAAGAAAGGCGGCAAAAAGAAAAAGAACCGCGGTGGCGGCCCGCCGTCCGACGACCAAGACGCTGAGGAGCGCCTGCAGGAGACGCTACGCGACCTCGAGCAGAATGCCACCCGCGAGCGCCAGCGGCGCCGCCAGCGCCGCCGCGAGCGCCACGCCGCCGAGCGTGAGGCCGAGCGCGAGCGCCGCAAGGCCCGCGAAAACGTCCTCCGGGTCACCGAATACGTCTCGACCGGCGAACTGGCCAATCTCATGGAGGAGCCGGTCAACGACGTGATCTCGACGCTCTTCGACGCGGGGCTGATGGTCTCGATCAACCAGCGCCTCGATGCGGAGACGATCGAGCTCGTGGCCGAAGAGTACGGCTTCGAGGTCGAGTTCACCACCGCCTTCGGCGACGTTCAGGACCTCGAAGTCGAGGAAGACGCAGAAGAAACCCTCGCTCCGCGTGCGCCAGTCGTCACGGTGATGGGCCACGTGGACCATGGCAAGACCTCGCTTCTGGACTACGTGCGCAAGGAAAACGTCGTTGGCGGGGAGGCCGGCGGCATCACGCAGCACATTGGCGCCTACAAGGTGGGCCTGGACAGTGGCGATGAGCTCACCTTTCTCGACACGCCGGGCCATGAGGCGTTTACCGCCATGCGCGCTCGCGGCGCGAAGGCCACCGATGTGGTCATCCTCGTCGTCGCGGCCGACGACGGCGTAATGCCGCGCACGAAGGAGGCCATTAGCCACGCGCAGGCGGCGGAGGTGCCGATGGTCGTGGCCATCAACAAGATGGACCTACCCGAGGCCGACGAGCAACGCACCATGCAGCAGCTTGCCGAGGAGAACGTCCTCGTCGAGCAGTACGGCGGGGAGGTGCAGTGCGCATTCGTGAGCGCCGAGACGGGCGAGGGGATCGACGACTTACTCGAAAAAGTCGTTCTGGAATCCGAGCTGCACGACCTCCAGGCCAATCCGGCGCGCGTCGGGAGCGGGGTCGTGATCGAGAGCCATCTCGAAAAGGGGCGCGGCAACGTGGTCACGGCGCTGATCAAAAATGGCACGCTTCGCGTGGGCGACCCGTTCATCGCGGGCATTCACAGCGGGCGCGTGCGCGCCATGTTCAACGAGCACGACCAGCGTATCGAGGAGGCGGGGCCGAGTGAGCCGGCGCTGGTACTGGGGGCCGACGGCGGGCCCGAGGTGGGCGACCAGTTTGTGGTCTTCGAAGACGAGTCGGAGGCACGCGACGTTGCGCAGCGACGCCAGCAGATCCACCGCGAACAGCGCTTGCGGCAGAAGAAGCACATTACGCTCGACGAGATCGGCCGCCGCCTCGCGGTCGGGGAGTTCCACGAGCTCAACCTGGTCATCAAGGGCGACGTGAGCGGCTCGGTGGAAGCCCTCTCCGACGCGCTGATGGAACTTCGCACCGAAGAGGTGGCCGTCAACGTGGTACACTCCGGCGCCGGCGCCGTCACGGAAAGTGACATCATGCTTGCGGCCGCCAGCGACGCCGTGGTGATCGCCTTTCAGGTGCGCCCGACGCCCGGCGCGCGGGACCTCGCCAAGCAAGAGGAGATCGACATTCGCACCTACTCGGTCATCTACGACGCGATCCAGGAGGTGCGCGACGCGCTCGAAGGAATGCTCGAACCCGAACGGCGGGAGGAGGCGTTGGGCCACGCCGAGGTGCGCCAGACGTTTAAGGTGCCGGACGTCGGCACGGTCGCCGGCTGCCGCGTCACCGACGGGCGCATCCACCGCAACGATCAGATCCGCGTGGTGCGCGACGGGGTGGTGACGTACGAGGGCCGGCTTGGCTCCCTGAAGCACCATCAGGAAGACCGTACCGAGATCCAGAGCGGCTACGAGTGCGGTCTCTCGGTCGAGAACTTCGACGACATCAAAGTCGGCGACGAGCTGGAGACCTACCGCGTCGAGGAGATCGCCCGCACGCTCGAAGGCGTCTGAGGCTTGGTTCCCGGTACGCTCGCACCCCAGAAGTACTCGTTCGCTGTGCTCACAGCGCGTTGCTTGCCCGTTGGTCTGGGTTTCTCGTTTGCTTTCCGGTTCTTTCCGGAACCAGGCCCCGAAACTGAAGTCCCAAGCCTTAACCGATGAGTGTTCGCACCGAGCGCGTGGCCGAACTGATTCAGCAGGAAGTGGCCAAAATCCTTCAGCGCGAGTACGCCGAGCGGCTCCAGCCGATGGTCACGGTCACCGACGCGCGCGTGACACCGGACCTCTCGATCGCCTACCTCTACGCCAGCGTCCTCGGCGACGAGAAGGAGCAGCGCGAGGCCACCTTTCGCCATCTCGAAGCCCTCGCTCCGGAAGTGCGTGAGAAGCTCGCTTCGGAAATCCGCCACCAGTTGCGCATCGTGCCGGAGCTGAAGTTCTTCCTCGACGAGACGCACCAGCGCGTCGAACGGCTCAACACGCTCTTCGACCAGATCCAGAAGGAGCGTGAGCAACGCGGCGAGCCGTCAGAAGAGCGGGCCGAAGAGTCCTCCGGCGGGGAAGCCTGAAACTGAGGAACACCTCGAAGAACCGAGGGAGCAAAAAGTGTAATACACGGGAGGGCCTCTAAAGCTGTTATTGCAAACGCACATGTTGCGCGTACAAAATGAGAGAGCGTTGCTGCACAAAAAATAACGGGGCGCGAAGCAGCCGCTCGGCCTCGCTTCCTTTTTCATCCACGCGCGCCGAGGCCCCATGAAGCGCGAGACCGGCCCCGATCAGATCGAGCGCGCGCCGGCCTCGGTCGTGTCCGTGGGCACCTTCGACGGCGTACACGTTGGCCACCAGGCGGTCGTGCGCTACCTCACCGAGCGCGCCGCCGAGCAGAGCGGTCCGGCGACCGTGCTGTCGTTCGACCCGCATCCGCGTGCGGTCATCACGGGCGAGGCGGTGCCGCTTTTGACTACCCCGGCCGAGCGCGCAGACCTGCTCGAAGCGGCGGGCCTGGACCGCTTCGTGCTGATGCCGTTCACGGAAAACTTCTCACAGATCGAAGCGCGCGACTACGTCTTGGACGTGCTCGTCGGGCAGGTCGGAATGCAGGAAATCGTGATCGGTTACGATCACCGCTTCGGCAAGGGACGTGAGGGGGACGCCACGCTGCTGCGTGAAATGGCGCCTGCACACGGCTTTGCGGTGGACGTGATCGGGGCGCAGGAGGTCGAGGCCCTCGGTGTGGCCAGCTCCAGCCGCATCCGGGAGCTTCTGGGCGAAGAGGGCAACGCCGAGCAGGCCGCTTCGCTCTTGGGCCGCCCGTACGCCGTGACCGGCACGGTGGAGCGCGGGGAGGGGCGCGGCAGAGAGATCGGGTTCCCGACCGCCAACGTGCGCCCTGGCGACGCGCGCAAGCTCATGCCGAAGGGGGGCGTCTATGCCGTGCGCGCGCTGCTGGAAAACGAAACGGAGTCGCGCCCAGCGATGGCCAACATCGGCACGCGCCCGACCTTTGGCGAGGACGAAGTGCGGCTGGAGGTGCACCTGCTGGGCTTTGAAGGCAATCTCTACGACCAGACGTTGCGCGTGGAATTTGCAGAAAGACTCCGCGACGAGCGGCCCTTCGATGGCGTGGATGAACTCCGCGAGCAACTTTCCCGCGACAAAGCACGTTGCAAACATGCGTTGGTAGATGTTCCCCAAACGCCAACGACGTGACCCGCCACGTGATCTCCACGGGCGGTTCCTTCCTCACGATGGCACAATCTGAGGAGGGACCTTTCCATCTTACTCCTGCCCCCCATGATCTCGACTGAAGAGAAGCAAGACCTCGTCCGCGAGTACGGCGAGGATGAGAACGACACCGGCGCCAGTGAAGTGCAAATCGCCATCTTCACGCGCCGCATCGAAGACCTCACCGAGCACCTCGACGAGCACCCCAGCGACGACTCCACGCGGCGCGGCCTGCTCAAGCTCGTCGGCAAGCGCCGGCGGCTGCTCAACTATCTGATGGACCGCGACATCGAACGCTACCGCGCCATCATCGATGATCTGGGGCTGCGCAAGTAGACTCCCTGACGGCGCTCCGCACGAAGCGGGGCGCCTTTTCTTTTAGGCCGCGTTGCCGAAACGTCTTTGCGCAACGCGTGGCCTGCTTACCCGCTCTTTCGCTGACCGAAGCCGACCCCTGACGCTATGCAGAACACCGTAGACCTGACCTCCGGCAACGACGACGAACCGGCGCAAGAAGCCTCCTCCGCGCCGCCGCAGACCGCTCCGAGCGCCGGGCCCGAAGCCACCCTCGAAACGGTCGAGTTCACCGAGGGCCAAGAGCTTTCGATGGAGACGGGGCGCCTGGCCAAGCAGGCCAACGGCGCCGTGATGGTGCGCCAGGGCGACACGATGGTTCTCTGCACCGCCACGCTCGACGACGAGCCCAACGAGGGCAAACACTTCTTCCCGCTTACGGTGGACTACCGCGAAAAATTCGCCGCCGCCGGTAAGATTCCGGGCGGCTTCATCAAGCGGGAGGGGCGCCCGACGGACAAGGAGACGCTCACCGCGCGCCTCGTGGACCGCGCCATCCGCCCGCTCTTCCCCGACGGCTTCTACAACAGCACGCACGTCGTCTGCTTCGTCTACAGCGCTGACGACGACCACGACGCCGACGTCCTCGCGGGCCTCGGCGCCAGCGCCGCGCTCCTGAAAGCCGGCGCGCCTTACGACGGTCCCTTCGCCGAGGTGCGCGTGGGCCGCGTGAACGGCGAGATCCTCGTTAATCCGACGTTCGAGCAACGCGAGGAGAGCGACTACGACCTCATCGTGGCCGGCAAGGAGAACGAACTGACGATGGTCGAGGGCGAGATGGACGAGATCTCCGAAGAGGAGATGGTCGACGCACTCGACACCGCGCACGAAGCCATCGAAAAGCTGTGCCGCGCCCAGCACGACCTTGTCGAAAACGCGGGCGGCCCGAGCGACTACGAGTACGAAACCTTCACCACGCCCGACGCGCTCGTCGATCAGGTGCGCGACGCCGCCTGGGACCGGATGAAGGACCACATCCAGGGCCCGTACGAGAAGGACCGCTTTTACGACGGCGTCAGCCAGATCAAGGACGACGTGGCCGACGAGATGCTCGACGGCGCGGACGAGACCGACGACGGCTACACGCGCGACCAGATTCGCGACGCGGTCGGCGACATCGAGAGCGAAGTCCTGCGCGAGCTGATCCTGCGCGACGGCGAGCGCCTCGACGGGCGCGGCCCCGAAGACGTGCGCGACATCTGGACGGAGGCGGGCTACCTGCCACGCGTGCACGGCTCGGCGATCTTCACCCGCGGGGAGACGCAGGTGATGAGCTCCATCGCGCTGGGCACGAGCCAGGATGCGCAACCGGTGGATGAAGTGTTCGAGGAGGAAGACAACAACTTCTTCCTGCACTATCGCTTCCCGCCGTTCTGCGTGGGGGAAGCCGGCTTCCTGCGCGGCCCCAAGCGCCGCGAGATCGGCCACGGGCTCCTCGCGCAACGCGCCCTCGAACCCGTCGTGCCGGACCAGAGCACGTTTCCCTACGTGATGCGCCTCAACGCCGAAGTCTTGGAGTCCAACGGCTCCAGCTCAATGGCGAGCGTGTGCTCCGGCTCGATGGCCATGATGGATGGCGGCGTTCCCATCGAGCGCCCCGTGGCGGGCGTGGCGATGGGGCTCGTCACCGATGGGAACCGCACGCAGATCCTCACCGACATCCTCGGCACCGAGGACCACGTCGGCGACATGGACTTCAAGATCACCGGCACGAGCGAGGGCATCACCGCCTGCCAGATGGACATCAAGATCGCCGGCCTTCCGCGCGAGACGATGCTCGAGGCTTTGAAGCAAGCCCGCGCCGGCCGTGAGCACATCCTCTCGCAGATGAAAGAGACCATCGGCACGCCCCGCGAGGAGATGAGCGCGCACGCCCCGCGCCTCACCCGCGTCACCATCGACGCCGACCACATCGGCGACGTGATCGGGCCGGGCGGTAAGGTCATCAAGGGGATGCAGAAAGAGACGAACACCGAGATCACCGTCGAGGAGGAAGGCGGGGTGGGCAACGTCACGGTCGCCGCGACCAACCAGCGCGACGCCGAGGCGGCCCTCGAGCGCATCAAGCAGATCGTGGCTGAGCCCGAGGAGGGCGCGACCTACGAAGGCACGGTGCGCAAGATCGTTGGCTTCGGTGCGTTCGTGGAGATCATGCCGGGCAAGGACGGCCTCTTGCACATTTCCGAGATCGACCACGGTTACGTCGAGGAGGTCGAAGATTACCTCGCCGTCGGCGACCGCATCAAGGTGAAGCTCGAAGAGGTGCGCGGCGACGGCAAGCTCCGCCTCACGCGCATGCCGTTCGTGGACGAGAACGGGCAAGAGGGGTGAGGTTGGGGACAGTGAGTGGCGAGTGCTTCCTCGGCCCGAGGACGTTTCGCCGCAGGAAGAGCGAGCGCTCCGTATGGACGGGCGCTCGCTTTCTTGTAGGTTGGCAGTGCGCGGCACACGAGCATGCCGTCTGTCCTAGAGACAAGAGACTTCGAAACGAGCCGGCCTTCCCCCGAGAGAAGAACCGCCATGCGAGAGTCAGCCCTGCTAACCGCCCGCTTTACGTTCTGCCTTCTGCTGCCTCCAGCTTTAGAAGCGTCGGCGTAGACGTCAGAGTTTGAGGGCGTGACGATCGAAGGCGAAGCCAGCACCGTTCTCCGACCTCATTCCTCCTACCAGAATGACCCTCCTCGTCACCGGCGGCGCCGGCTTCATCGGCTCGCACGTGGCCGACGCGTTGCTGGCGCAAGGCCACGACGTGCACATCCTCGACGACCTCTCCTCGGGCAAAAGGGCGAACACGCGCCTTTTCGAAGAGCACCAGTTTGAGGCGCTCTACCACCTGGCCGCGCAGATGGACGTGCGCAAGTCCGTCGAGGATCCCGTCTTCGACGCGAACATCAACGTGCTCGGCTTCCTGAACCTCATGGAAGCGGGGCGGCGCAACGGGCTCCAGAAGGTCGTCTTCTCGTCCACCGGCGGCGCGATCTATGGCGAGCCGGCGTACACGCCGCAGGACGAGGAGCACCCGACGAACCCGATCTCGCCGTACGGCATCACGAAGCTCGTGGCCGAAAAGTACCTGCACTTCTACCATCTTCAGCATAGCCTTCAGTACGTGGCGCTACGCTACGCCAACGTCTACGGCCCGCGCCAGGACGCGCACGGCGACGCGGGCGTGGTCGCCATCTTCAGCCGCGCGTTGCTCAACGGCGAGCAACCCGAGATCTACGGCGACGGGAAGCAGACGCGCGACTACGTCTTCGTAGAGGACGTGGTGCGCGCCAACGTGGCCGCCCTGGAGCTGGAGGAGCCGGAAATCCTCAACATCGGCACGGCCGAGGAAACCTCGGTCAACGACCTCTTTCGCCAGCTCCGCGACCTCGCCGGCGCCGACGTGGAGGAAACGCACGCCGACGCGCGCCCCGGCGAGCAGCAACGCAGCGTCATCGATCCGTCGCAGGCCGAGCGCGTGCTCGACTGGACGCCCGCGCACCCGCTCAAAGACGGCCTCTCCGAGACGGTGCACTGGTTCGACGCGCACCCGGAGCGTTGAGAGGGCGGGCGCGTGCCGGGGCAAGAGCGCACGTGACGGAGCCCGTCGTTGAGGGCCGAAAAACGTTCGCCAGACGCTCAACTTTCAACCCGAACCCGCGCGAGCTGCGCGCAGCGCCATGTACCGTGTCGAGTTGGAGCAATTCGAGGGGCCGTTGGACCTGCTGCTCTTTTTCGTGCGGCGCGACGAGGTGGACGTCTATGACATTCCCATCGCGCGCATCGCGGACGAGTTTCTGGAATACGTCCGCGTGATGGAGGAGATTGACCTCGATGGGGTGGGAGACTTCATCTACATGGCGGCGCTCTTGGTGCGCATCAAGGCGCGAATGCTGTTGCCGCAGGAGGAGCCCGAGGGCGAGGGAGAAGACGACGACCCGCGCCGCGAGCTCGTCGAGCGCCTGATGGAATACGTGCGCTTCAAGGAAGCCTCCGAGCAGCTCTCCGAGCGCCGCGCCCGCCGCGCTGACCGCTTCACGCGCGGCCACGCTGCCCTCGAAGAAGAGCGCCACGGCGACCGCCAAGACATCGAGATCGACGCCTCCGTCTACGATCTCATCGACGCGCTGGGCGGCATTCTCATCGATCCGCCAGAGGATGAAGAGCCGTCCTTTGACGTGGAGCCGTTCGAGCACACCGTCGAGGAGCAGCAGGCGTTCGTGCTCGACGAGGTGCAGTCCGGCCGCCGCGTGACGTTTCGCGCGCTGGTGCGCGGGGAGTCGCAAGCGTTCGTGATCGCCACGTTTCTGGCCGTGCTGGAGTTGGCGCGCCAGCGCCACGTCCGCCTGCTGCTGGAGGAGGGCGCGGCGGCGGGCAGCTTTTTCGTAGAAGGGCGCGCGGAGGGCGAGCGCGCCGAAGCGGCCCCCGACGCACTGCAAAACGGCCACGCCAACGGCGGCCACGCGGGCAACGGACAGGCGCCTTGACCCGGCGAGGCGCGCGGGGCGCAACTTCGGGGCATGGCCGTCGTTGTCACATAATACATTGCTCGGCCTCGAACCCACCTGCTGCTTCGATGGAGGACGCCGCCGCGCCCGAAACCGACGCCGGCGAGGAAACCCTGGATGAGGGCGAGCCCGCCAAGCGCCGCTTCGCTCGCGCCGTTGAGGCGCTCATCTTTGCCTCCGACGAGCCGGTCGCGCCCGGGCGCCTTGCAGAGGTCTTCGCCGAGGTAGCCGGCCAGGGCGCGCCGAGGGAAGCCCGCGTGGCCGCAGTCGTCGAGCAGATCAACCAAGCCTACGAGGAGGCGGGCCGCCCCTTCCGCATCGAGCAGTGGGGCGAGGGCTACCAGATGGCCACGCGCTCTGATTGGGCCCCCTTCGTGAAAACGCTCCTGGCCGGGCCGCGCCGGCAGAGCCTCTCGCGCTCGCTCAGCGAAACGCTTGCGGTCGTGGCCTACCGCCAGCCGGTGACGCGCCCTGAGGTGGACTTCATCCGCGGCGTCAGCGCCGACTACGCGCTGCGCAAGCTCATGGAGCTGGAGCTGATCGACGTGCAGGGTCGCAGCGACTCGCTGGGGCGCCCGCTCCTCTACGGCACGACGGAGCACTTCCTCGAAGAGTTCGGCCTCGCCGCCCTCGACGATCTGCCCACGCTCCGCGAGGTGGAGGAGCTTTTAGACGACCCGAACTTCAACGAAGAGCGCGCCAAGCTCCTACAACTGCGCCGCGAGGAGGAAAGCGGGGCCCCGGGCGAAGAAGAGAGCGAAGACGCCGAGAGCCCCCTCGGGAAGGATGAAAACAAAGGGGCCGAACGCGTGGCCGACGAACCGGCCGGCGACGCTGGCGAGCAAGCGAAGCCGTCGCCCTCCAATCCGTAGAGACACGATACGTAGAGACACGATACCTCGCGTCCTCGCTTCCGAAAAGAAATCCGCGTTGCCGCAACGCGACCCATGCCGAAGAGAAAAGCCGAGCGCATCCCCGAGGACGGAATGCGCATCAACAAATACATCGCGCACTGCGGCGTCACCTCGCGCCGCAAGGCCGACGACCTCGTCGAGGACGGCCGCGTGCAGGTCAACGGCCAGACGGTGACGGAGCACGGCACGCAGATCCAGCGCGGCGACCGCGTGCAGGTCAACGGCGAGGCCATCTCGCTCGACGCGCCGACGTACTTCCTTCTCAACAAGGACAAGGACACGATCTCCACGACCGACGACCCGAAGGGCCGCGACACTGTACTCGATCTGTTGAACACTTCCGAAAACGAGAAAGAAGGGCTCTTCCCGGTCGGGCGGCTCGACCGCAACACCACCGGCGCGTTGCTGCTGACCAATGACGGCGACCTGGCGCACCGCCTGATGCATCCGCGCTACGAGATCGAGAAGGTGTACTTCGTGCGCGTTCGCCAGAACGTCAAGCCGGACCAGATCGACCGGCTCCGTCGTGGCGTGGAGCTCGAAGACGGCCCCGCCGCTGCCGACCGCGTGGCCTACGCCGGCAGCAAAAATGAGATCGGCCTCTCGCTCCACGAGGGCCGCAACCGCCAGGTGCGCCGCATGATGGAAGCGCTCGGTCACGAGGTCGTCCACCTCCAGCGCACCAGCTACGCCGGCCTCACGACCGAGGGACTGCGCCGCGGCCACGCGCGCCGCCTCCACGAGCACGAGGTGGGGGCGTTGCACCGCCTCGTTGATTTATAGGGGCACGACATGTCGTGCCCTTGCGTCGCTTCGAACCCCCAACCCGAATCCGCAAAGCCCATGCAGACCACCGAACCGCGCGCCGCGCAGTCTTCGCAGGCCAGCAACGGCCGCCGCCTTCCTCAGCAAGAGCAACGCATTCGCCGCGCCCCGGGACTGACTTACGACGACGTGTTGCTCGTCCCTGCGCATTCGGAAGTCATGCCGCGCGAGGTGGACACGGGTTCGCAGCTCACGCAAAACATTAGGCTCAACGTGCCGATTCTCTCGGCGGCAATGGACACGGTTACCGAGGCGGACCTGGCGATTGCCATCGCGCGGGAGGGCGGGGCCGGCGTCATCCACAAAAACATGACGATCATGGGCCAGGCCGCCGAGGTGCGCCGCGTGAAGCGCTCGGAGAGCGGCATGATTCAGGACCCCATCACGCTGCGCCCCGAGAGCAGCGTCCGCGAGGCCGACGCCATGATGGCGCGCCACGCCATCGGCGGCATCCCCGTCGTGGACGAAGACGAGCGCCTGGTCGGCATCGTCACCAACCGGGATCTGCGCTTCGAGCGGGACGGGAGCAAGACGCTCGAAGACATGATGACGAGCAGGGGCCTCGTCACTGTCGAGATGGGCACGACGCTCGACGAAGCCGAGAGCATCCTGCAGAAGCACAAGATCGAAAAGCTTCCCGTCACCGATGAGGACGGAGTGCTCGAAGGGCTCATTACGTTCAAAGACATCCAGAAAAAGCGCAAGTACCCCAATGCCTGCAAGGATGAACACGGCCGCCTGCGCACCGGCGCGGCGGTGGGCGTCACCGGCGACCTGCTGGAGCGCGTGGAGGCGCTCGTGGAAGTGGACGTGGACTTCGTAGCCCTTGACAGCGCGCATGGCCATGCGCAGGGCGTCCTGGACGCGGTCGAGCGCGTGGCTGCCCGCCACCCGGACCTCGACATCGTGGCTGGCAACGTCGGTACGGCCGAGGGCACGCGCGCGCTCATCGACGCCGGTGCGGACGGGGTGAAGGTCGGCATCGGCCCCGGGTCGATCTGCACCACGCGCGTCGTGGCCGGCGTCGGCGTGCCGCAGCTCACGGCGGTGATGGAGTGCGCCGAGGTGGGCGCGGAGCGCGGCGTCCCCGTCATTGCCGACGGCGGGATCAAGCAGACCGGCGACATCCCGAAAGCCCTCGCCGCCGGGGCGGGAAGCGTGATGATCGGCTCCCTCTTCGCCAGTGTGGAAGAGAGCCCCGGGGGGACGGTGATCTACGAAGGGCGCAAGTATAAGACATACCGCGGTATGGGATCGGTCAGCGCAATGGAGGAGGGGTCGAAGGATCGCTACTTCCAAGACAACCAGGAGCCGTCGTTTCAGGACGTAGAAGACGACCTCGACAAGCTCGTGCCGGAGGGGATCGAGGGGCGTGTGCCGTACAGCGGGACGCTCGGAGAAGTCACCTACCAGATGACTGGCGGCCTGCGCGCGGCGATGGGCTATTGCGGCTGTCCGACGGTCGAGGCGCTCCGCAAACAGGCGCAGTTCGTGCGTGTCAAAGAGGCGCCCAACTACAGCCCGGCGAAGTAGCGTGCATGGGAACCGCGAGCTGGGATCCACGAGCAACGAGCAGAAGCGCGCGCTCTTGCCCGCTTTTTTCTGTTATTGCAAGGAAAATGGCATACGTACCGCTCCGCTACTATCTGTACGAGGGCAACGTCGTCCGCGTCGCCCGCCGGGCGACGGGCACTAAGCCGTCGTCGCATGTTTGGGATCCGGATTCCGCATCGTGGGACATTGGCTACTCGCCCGGCCCGCAGAAGCTGAGCACGTGGGGTGAGGAGCTTTCGGAGGCGGACGTGGCCGAGCGATTCTCGACGAACGCCCTGGGTGACGAATCGGACCAGCGCATAGGGCGCGTGCAGGCGCTCGTGGAAGAACACGATGCCGACGCAGCGTTGCTTTCGTCCCTGCCGGACGTGCGCTGGGCCTGCGGCTTCACCGGTTCGAACGGGCTCCTTCTCGTTCACGCCGACGGGGAGGCGGACTTTCTCACCGACGGGCGCTACCGCGACCAGGCCGCGCGCGAAGTGACAAACGCCAAAGTCCACGTCACGCGTCGCGATCTGATTACGTACGTCGACGAGCAGTACCTGCTTCGCAAAGGCGAGCGCGTGCTGTTTCAGAGCGACGATGTGACGGTCGCCGGGCTGGGAGAATGGAAAGACCAACTCGAACAGGTCGAGTGGACCGCGACGGAAGGCCTCGTGCGCGAGCTGGTTGCGGCGAAGGACGAATTCGAAATCAGTAAGTTGCGTGCGGCGCAACGCCTTACCGAAGACGTTTTCAAGTCCATTACGAGCCTTGTGTGGCGCGGGCTCACCGAGCGCGAGCTCGCCACCGAGATCGTTCACCAGCACCGGCGCGAGGGAGCCGAACGCATGGCCTTCGAGCCCGTCGTGGCCAGCGGGCCCAACGGGGCGCTCCCGCACGCACGCCCCACCGACCGATCTTTCCAGCAAGGCGACCTCGTGGTTGTCGACATGGGCGGGGTGGTCGACGGCTATGCCTCGGACATGACGCGCACGGTGGCCGTCGGCGAACCGGGCGAGGAGGCGCGCGAAGTGTACGACGTGGTGCGCCGCGCGCAGGAAGCGGCGCTCCAGGCGGCCCGCCCCGGCATGCGCAGCGACGCGCTCGATGCGGTGGCGCGCGAGGTGATCGAGGAAGCCGGCTACGGGAGCGATTTCCCGCACAGCCTGGGTCACGGGCTGGGCCTCCGTACGCACGAGTGGCCGTCGGTGTCGTACCGGCGCGACTACGAACTTCCCGAGCGCGCCGCCCTGACCATCGAGCCGGGCGTGTACCGGTCGCGGCGCTTCGGGGTGCGCATCGAGGACACCGTCGTGCTTCGCAAGGGCGAGGCCGAAAACCTGACCCAGGCGCCGAAGGACCTCATCGTGTGCTGAGCGCGCCCGTTGCCCGGCTTCGCGCGAGCAGGGGCGCGCAGGCTGTGTTTTCCAAGGCGGCGTCTTGTCGCCGGCACGCTCCGACTTCAACGGGTTCCCGGCGTGTCAACAGCGACTGGAGCGCGAGCCCCTCTTGGCGCAGTACGGCCTGTGGGACCAGGCGCCCGGGGACAGCGCCTACCGCCGCGCCGCTCGCGGCGGCCGCGAGCGGGCGGAAAAAGCGGCGATCTTGCGCGCCACTGGTGCGTTCCCTAAGCTCCGTCGTCAACCGGCCTCACCCCAATGGCCTGCGTTGCCATGTCGATCTTTTCGGAGCCGGACCAGCGCCTGAAGCGCCCCAGCACGTTCGCGAGCCTCGAGGAAATCGTCGAGGCCACCGAGCGCTACGCTGCCCGCGTGTTCGAGGATGAGGAGACGGCGCATCGGTTCACGCTGGCTGTCAGCGAGGCCGTGACCAACGCCATTGAGCACGGCAACGCGCGGGACGCTTCCAAGCAGGTCGTGGCGGAACTCGGCGCGAGCGCCGGACGCGTGGAGGCGCGCGTGACCGACCAGGGTGAAGGCTTCGACCCGTCTCTCGTGCGGAACGCGCTCGACGACGCGCCCCTGCTGCGGACGCATGGGCGGGGATTGCACATCATCCACGAGGCGGCCGATGCGGTGCACTACGGCGCGGGCGGGCAGCGTGTGCGCATGGTCTTCTGGCGAGGGGATGACGGCCGAGAGACGTGAGGCGCAACGCGTGCCCGCCGGCTGCTTCGCGCATCTTTTTTTGGACAAATGTGTGGCCTTCGGTTCGGTGCGTTCTTCGGCCCCTGCTGATGCCTCCGGAGCGGCCACGCCCGGGTTCGGCGGCTGGCCGGCGGCCGCCGCGCTCGGCGCGCTTCTGGGACTCGTGGGCGTGCTGGCGTGGCGCCCCGCGTGGCACCCCGGGATGATCACGGCGGCCTTCGGGGCCGGCGGCGCGCTCGCGGGCGCATGGCACTGGCGCGCGCTCTCAGCCGGGCAGGTGCTGGTGCTGGCGCTGGTGTTGCGGGCATTTTTCGTGGCGATCCCTTCTGGCACGCTTTCCGACGACGGGGCGCGCTACGTCTGGGACGGCGCCTTGCAGGTCGAGGAGGGCGTCAGCCCTTTTCGCTACGCCCCGGAAGCGGAGGCGCTGGGCGAGCTGCACGACGCGCCGATGTACGAACGCCTCAACTCGGCGTCGCATCATTCGGTGTATCCGCCCGCCTCGCAGGTCGTCTTCGCAGTCGGGGGGCTCTTTTACGACGCCTTCGGCTGGCGGGGAAGCTTCTACGTCATAAACGCGCTCTTCGCGCTGATCGAGGGCGCGCTGGTGTGGGGGCTTTGGCGATGGGGCGTGGGCGCGCGGGCGCTCATGCTGTACGCGCTGCACCCGCTCGTGCTGCTGGAAATGGCCGGCCAGGGCCACACCGAGGCGGGCGCGGCGCTGGGGCTGGTCGGCGCAGCGGTCGCGGCGCGCGCGGGGCGAGGGCGGACCGCCTCGCTGGCGCTGGCGGGCGCCACGCTCTTCAAGCTGTACCCGCTGGTGCTCTTTCCCTTCCTCGGGCGCCGGTTCAGCACGCGCGGGCTGTGGCCGGGAGCGCTGGCGAGCGCGCTTCTCAGCGTCCCGTACGTGCTTTTCTTCGCGGGCGGCGTGGCATGGGCGGAGGTCTGGGAATCGCTGGGGCTGTACGTGCAGCTCTTCGAGTTCAATGCCGGGCCGTACTACGCGCTCAAAGAACTGCTACGGCTGGCGACCGGGGCGGACTGGAGCAAGGTGCTGGGGCCGGCGCTGCGCGCCGTCTTTCTGGCGGGGCTACCGGTCCTATATGCGCTCGATGCACGCCGCCGGTGGCCGCTGGGCAAGGCGTTCTTTTGGACCCTCGCGCTGTACGTTTTGTGCGCCACGACGGTGCACCCGTGGTACCTGGTGCCGCTCCTGGCGCTGGCAGCCGCGCGCGAGCGGCCGGCGTGGCCGTGGCAGGGACTCGCGCTCTGCGCGGTGGGGACGTACGTGTTCTACACGCCCGTTTCGTATGCCGGACCGGGATACTGGACGTTCGTCGTGCTGGGGTGGGGCGGGCTCGCCGCCGCCGGCGCGTGGCATTTCCGGGCGGCGCTTTTGCGTCCGTTATTGCAAGAGCGCGCGCGCCAAAAGGCCCGTCGCGTGGCCGACCTGCTTCCCGCGGGCTTCTTTTCTGCAAAACGAGCGCCTCGCATGCTCGATCTCGGGGCGGGGGAGGGCTTCGTCGGCGAGCAGCTTCAGCAACGCGGAGCCGAGATCGTGCTTGCCGACGTGGCCGACCTCAACCAAACGCCACTTCCGCACCGTGTTTACGATGGGCGGCGGCTGCCCTTTGCCGACAATGCCTTCGACGCGGTCGTGCTCTACTTCGTGCTGCATCATACCGAGGACGCTGAGGCGGTGCTGGGAGAAGCGATGCGCGTCGCCAGCGGGCCAGTCGTCGTGGCTGAGTCCGTCTACGAAAGCGAAGGGCAACGCCGCTTGCTCCGGGTGCTGGACCGCGTGGCCAACGGGCTGCGCGGCAGCGGGATGGCGGAGGGGCCGCTACGCTTCCGCCGGGCGGAGACGTGGCGCGCGCTCGTCCGGCGCCTCGGCGGACGGGTCGTGGAGCAACGCCGAGGTGGAAGTAGAGCGCACCCGCAGGCGCGCTTCCTGATAGCAACGAAGTCGGACGCATCGTTTGGCGAACAAAGTTAATCCGTTATTGCGGTTTGCTTTCGCATTTTCATCGATCAGACCGGGAGCCAGGAGAGAGCCACCACAGAAATCCTCCGGCTCCGGAGACCTGGAAAGTTCACGCTTAGGGATCACGAAGCCCGTCCAAGCAGCTCGGCCACCTCGTCGGCTGGCGTGTCGGCATGGGTCCACTCGTAGTGGTCGCAGCGACGGAACCACGTGAGCTGGCGCTTGGCGTAGCGGCGCGAGTTGCGTTTGATGAGGCGTTGCATCTCCGCGCGGTCGTGCTCGCCATCCAGGAACTCGAATACCTCGCGGTAGCCGATGGTGCGCAGCGGCGCGCGGTGCCGGTCGGCGCCGCGCTCGCGGAGGGCGCGGACTTCTTCGACGAGCCCGTCTGAAAGCATCTGGTCCACGCGGCGGTTGATGCGGTCGTAAAGCCGCTGGCGGTCGCGCCGGAGCACGACGGTGCGAAAGTCGTGGGGCGGCTCGGGTTGCTGCTGGTGGAAGTGGGTGAGCGTGTGCCCGGTGTGGTCGTACACCTCCAGCGCGCGGATGACCTGATGGGTCTTCGTGGCGTCGAGCTTGGCTGCGCGGTCGGGATCTACTTCTTGCAGCCGCGCGAAGAGCGCCTCGGCCCCGTCGTCTTCTTCGAGCCGGCGGTTGAGCCGGCCGCGCACCTCCTTCGGCACGTCGGGGATGTCGGCGAGGCCCTCTTGGAGGGCGTGCACGTAGAGCGTGGAGCCGCCGACGACCAGCGCTTCGCGCCCCCGCTCGCGGATGGCATCGATGCGTTCGTGCGCCGCTTCGGCGAACTGGCCCGCCGAAAAGTCCTCGCTCAGGTCTTTCTCGTCGATGAAGTGATGCCGGGCGCGCCGGCGCGCCGCTGCGCTGGGCTTGGCCGTGCCGACGTCGAGCCCACGGTACACCTGCCGGCTGTCGGCGGAGAGGATTTCGGCATCGAGGAGGTCGGCGAGCGCGAGGCTCATCGCGGTTTTGCCGACGGCCGTGGGACCAACAACCGTCGGGACGGGGCGGGCGGGCGTGCTCATTCGAGAGGAAGAAGCGGGCTGGAAGCGAAAGCGGATGGCTCAACGGCGGCCACGATTCGCGCGTTCGCCGGACCGGCCTCACGATCAGCAAGGCGACTACGCCATGCGAACAAGCGCGGGCCGAGGGGCGTGAAATCCGCGCTTCGTTTGCGTTCACGCCTGCCGCCATTCGCGTGCCAGCCGCTTCGCCTGCCCTCCCGCCGCCGCTTGCGTCACGGAGCCTCTACGCCAGCGCGCTGGGCCTCACTGTGGCGGTTGCGGGCGGGGCGGCTATCGGGCTTCCACTGGGAGGCGGTGCCGGGCTGGCACTCTTGGGCGCTGCCGTTCTGCTGACGGGGATGCCCCACGGGGCGGTGGACCATTTGGTGGCTCGTCAGCTTTTCGCGTGGCGCGGCGCGCGCGGAGCCGCGCTCTTTTACGGCGGCTACCTAGCGCTCGCGGCGCTGTACGGGCTCGGCTGGTGGATCTGGCCGCCGGGCGCGCTGGCGTTCTTCCTTCTGATGGCCGTCTACCACTTCGGGCAGGCCGACCTGGCGTACCGGGCGCCCCGTTCGCGCGCCGGGCGCGTGGTGCTATACCTCTCGCGGGGCCTCTTCGTGGTGGGCAGCCCGCTCGGGGCGCGCCCCGAGGCTGTGGCGCCCGTCGTGGATGCGCTCGCTGGGGTCGCGCTTCCGGCAGCCGTGCCTGCCTGGTGGCCGGCCGCCTGCGTGGCCACGCTGGCCACGCAGCACGCGCTGGTGCTCGCCGCGCTGACGCATCGTACGGAAACCCCCGGGCGGCGCGAATGGGTCACGGTCTCCGTGCTGGCGTTGCTCTTCTGGGCAGCCCCGCCGCTGGCGGCCTTCGCGACTTACTTCGGGTTGTGGCACGCGCTCGGCCACGTCTTAGTGCTGACGCGCTTCTTCCGTGCTGCGCGGGGCGACGCCTCGGACACGGAAGCCGCGCCCGTTACCGTGGGGGCGTTCTACCGCCATGCGGCGCTCTACACGCTTGTGCCGCTCGGCGGGCTGGCGGCGTTGCTGCTCGCGCGCCCAGGGGCCTTCGCGGCGAACACGGCCGAGGCGCTCGCGGCGCTTTTCGTGCTTATCAGCGTGCTCACGCTTCCGCACATGCTGCTTGTGGAACGGCTCTACCGCCACGAGCGCCATCGGTTCGCTCAGGCGGGGACGCCGCTGCCACCGGAGGACGAGGAGGAAGGTTCGCTTTCGCGTTCGTCGTCGTGGTTCACGGCGAACGACGGTGGGTCGCTGGAAGGGTAGGAGTCTCCGCCGATGGGCAGCCCGCCGTCTCCGTCATTGCCAAAGGGGTCGTCGTCACTACCGGGGACGTGGCGGTAGGCCCAGATTAGCGTCCCGGCGCTGATGATCCCCAAGATGATGTAGTCGATAAACATAGCGAGCGTCCGCGGAGCGGTTGACGAACAATGCGTTGCTAAAACTGCGCGCGCTGGAGGTTTGTTCAGGCCCGCACCGAACTTTCTCGGCTGCCCCCCGGCGCGGCTCAAAGAAGGAAGCGCCCGCCGCAGAGCGCGAGGGCTCCGGCAGCGGGCGCTTTCCGTGGTTCAAAAACGTCTCGGCGCGGTGGAGGTTGCGGCCGAGACGAGAGGCGTCAGGTAGCGGGGCTCGTTCCGCCGTCGGCCGTTGCGGTACCTGTGCTGCGGGAGCGTCCTTCGGCGGCCGCAGCCGCGTCGCTGACCACGCCACCCTCGTGAATTGTGCGCTCACGGGCGATGTGGTGGATCAGCAGTCCGTAGCCGGCCTTCGCCGCGATGTCGGCGATCGTGTAGCCGCTCTGCACCGCCACAAACGAGGTGGCGCCTGTAAGGCCCAAGAACGGGAAGCAGTACACGATAGGGTAGAAGCCCCAAGTGAAGAGCAGCAGCAGCTTCGTGTTGCCGGCCAACAGGCTCGCTTTGCCCGGCAGGTAGTCCTGCGCGCTGCTTACGTCACTGTAGAGCCTGAAGACGATGTAGGCGAAGAAGACCGAGGAGATCGTGCCCCAGACGAAGCGCATCGTCAGCCCGCCGGTGTCGGCCGTGTAGGTTTCACCGATGTAGCCGGTGGCAAGCATCCCGATGGTTGCCAGAATGAGCGCGGTCATCGAGCTGCGCGCGCTCTTGGACGCGTCGCGGGCCTTCGTCACGATGTAGAGCTCCACGATTAGGAGCGGGACCGTCAGCATCCAGTCGGCGTAGCGGTACGCCTCGTTGAAGACGTGGTCGGCTGCGGCCGTGTAGTTGGCGGACCGGCTCATCTCGCCAGCGGCGCCACTCAGCTCAAAGGCGGCGTCCCAGCTCTGGAAGATGCGCAGATAGTGGTAGCCAGCCACGAAGACGATCAGGGCCGAGACGTACATCGCGGGGCGGTAGCGTTCGGCGATGCGGCCGGAGGTGGCCAGAAAGTAGACCCCGGAGGCGAACATCACCGCGATAGTCAGCGAAAACAGGTTGTAAACGATGTTGTACTGTAGGAACGAGAGTTCCATGATCGAAAGCGCGGTTGGATGAAGGTGCTGCGATGGATGGCGAAGTTTATTACTTTCACAAAAGAGTGAAAGTTCTTAGCTCCCCGTTCAGCAAAGTAACAGTAACGTAATTTAGTGGGCGCACGGCAAAATGTCGGGGGCTTCAAAAACGCTGAGGGCTCAACCGTTCTGCAGAGGCGAGCAACCTCTCCGCAGAGGCGAGCAACGGCCGGGCGAGGGGATGGCCGGCGGCCCGTTCGCTGAAGAGCCACAGCAAAAGCCCGAGCACGACCATCAGGTTGGTCATCAGGAAAAAGCCGGCTTCCTCGACGGGAAGCCCGAGGAGCCCTGCGCCCAGCGAGGTCGGCTCTGCGATGTGCCAGGTGCCGGCGCGAAGCGCGATAGCATCGGCACACCAGAGGTACACCGTAGGGGCGAGGACGGCGGCGAGAAACACGCCGGGCATCTGCCACGCCACGTTGCCGCCGAAGGCCCAGAGCGCGGCGATCACCGGGCCCGCCCAGATCAGAATGAGCCCTGCGTAGCGCCCCGAGGTCCATCCCGAAACCAGCAACGCGGCGCCGAGCGCGCTGAGCGCCAGGAACACGCCGGCGCCGACGTGCCGCACGCGGCGATGCGGAGCCGTTTTGTCCGGCAGTGGAGGATTGACCCGCGCGAGGAGATGGTACAGCAGCAACCCCGTCAGTGTGGTCTGGAGAAGGAAGAACGCATACTCCTCGACGGGCACGTACCCGATGGTCGCCAGCACGCGCTCGGGGCCGTAGGACCACACCTCGTTGGCGACCAGAAAGTTGTCCCAGGGCGTCGTGTACACGAAAGCGATCAGAGCGATCAGTGGAATTCCGTAGCGGGCGCGAGGGCCGCCCTGACCGGCCAGGGGGCGTGGCAACGTAAGCGCCAGCACGACAATGGGCGGAAGCGTAAAGACAAGATGGAAGGTGAGATAGCTCATTTCGTCGCCAGAAGCAAAAGGAAAGAAACGCCCTCGCACTTGTGGTGCGCGTTGCTATCGCTCACACGCGATGCTGCTGGAGGTCTTTGAGCAACTCGCGTGCGGCGTTGCGGCCCGGGGCGCCCATGATGCCCCCCCCGGGATGCGTAGACGCCCCGGTGAGATACAGCCCTTTGAGAGAAGTGCGGTAGTCGGCCTGCCCGGCCATCGGGCGGAGGGCAAACATCTGGTCGAGGCTCATTTCCAGGTGCATCACGTTGCCCCGGTACAGCCCCAGGTGACGCTCCAGCCACGCGGGGTGTTGGAACAGTTGCCCGACGATCTTCGCGCGCGTCCCGGGGGCATACTGCTCGAACGTGTCGATCAAGCGGTCGGCGATTTCAGGGCCGAGGTCGTCCCAGGTGGCCCCGTCTGCCATCTCGTAGGGAAAGTACTGGCCCCAGAGCCAGAGCACTTCGTGGCCTGCGGGCGCGAGGGTCTCGTCGGCGGCGCTGAACGTCATGGCCACCAGCGGCGGGTCAGCGGCGGGCCGGCCGGACAGATAGTCGCCGTGGGCAGCGTGAAGCTGCGCCGGGTCGCGGCAAAGCAACTGAAGCCCGGTGCGTACTTGGCGGTTCTCTCCGGGCGAGCGGGCGGCGGCGTATTCCACGGGATCGTCGAGAGCCAGCCGCAGCATCGCCCCGAAGCCATTCCCAATGCGCATGTGCTCGTAGCCGTCTGGCCGGTGCGCCTCAGGCAGAAGTTTGCCGAACGTCTCCATCGCGTGCGTAGCCGAGAGCACCGCCCGTCCCGAATAGAGCGGGCGCTGCGTGCCGTCGGTCTCCTCTTCAAGTCGCACGGCGCACGCGCGCGAGCGCTCCACAAGGATCTCCTCGACGGGCGCACCGGTGAAGACGTCTCCGCCATGTGCCTCGATATGGTGGCGAAGCGCCTGCGTGAGCTCGCCGGAACCGCCCCGCGGGCGCGCCACGCCTCCTTCGTGGTAGAGCGGGTGCCACAGCACGAACGGGCCGCTCAGCGGCTCGCTGGGCGGGGGCCCGCTC
The DNA here is from genome assembly GCA_003022535.1 of Bacteroidetes bacterium QS_9_68_14. Taxonomy (GTDB): domain Bacteria; phylum Bacteroidota; class Rhodothermia; order Rhodothermales; family Salinibacteraceae; genus QS-8-64-10. The sequence continues at coordinate 2,851 of PXTT01000058.1, read as the reverse complement.
TGGGCGGCCATCCACATGAGCGCAGCGCGTAGGGCGGGGGCGTCGAAGTATTCGCGCACGACCGCCCCGTACGGGCGCAGAATGCGACGCAACTCGTCCTGCCACGGCAGCGGCGTGGACGCGCCGAAGGCCAGCGTTTTGCCCAACTCGAGCGGCCCTGGCCGCGTGAGAAACATCTCGCGCATCGTTTCGGCGAAGCCGCTCCAGTCGCTCAGGAATTGGCGGTAGTGAGCACCTTCGCCGGGGAAGTGGCGTTCAATCTCGTCGGCCGCGCGGTCGGCGTCGCGCCACAGGAGAAGGGGTCCGCTCTCGGGCAGGCCGGGGAGAGGGACGGAAAAAAGCGGGTCGAGGTCGATGTAGTCCAGCCCGAACTGGGCGAGGCCGAGCTCTTCGACAATCGGGGTGAGCCGGATCAGGATGTGCGCGCTCCCGCCCAGGTCAAACTGGTAGCCGGGCACGATCTCCTTCGTCGACACCGCGCCACCGACTCTTTCGCGCTTTTCGAACACCGCGACGCGATGGCCGGTTTGCGCGAGGTAGGCCGCCGCGATGAGCCCGTTATGCCCGGCCCCGACGACGATTACATCATAGTCCACAGCAACGTCGGCAACACAGGAAAACAGAAAGCGGGAGCACTCCCAAGATCGGGAGCGCAAAAAAGAAGCGCAAGGCCTTTTTGTCTGTTATTGCAGACAGTGCCGTTGAAGGTCGTTTATCGCCGAAAATCGTTTCTGGCACACTACTCGCTTCGAGGCCGTAGCTCGATGTCATGATTGACATTTCTCAGCCGCTTGACGAAAACACGGCCCCATGGCCCGGCGATGTGCCGTTCCATGCGGAACGCACGGCGAAGATCGAGGAGGGCGGGTCCGTCAACCTCGGGGCCTTTCGGATGAGCGCGCACCTTGGCACGCACACCGACGCGCCGTTTCACTTTGATCCTGAGGGCGTTCGATCCGACGGTTTACCGCTCGCGGCCTACTGGGGACCTGCACGGGTTGTGGCTGTCGAAGACGAACTCCTTCGCCCCGAACACGTGGCCGGGCTGGACGTCGCAGCCGCGCCGCGCGTGCTCTTCAAAACGCGCGCTTCGGAAAGACCGGTGTCGGAATGGAGCGACGATGGTCCCCCGGTGGATCCCGAAACAATTCGTCATCTCGCGGGCGATGGGGCCGTCCTCTTGGGAACCGACGCGCCTTCAGTGGATCCAGTGGACAGCAGGGAGCTTCCCGCGCATCATACGCTGGCGCGTTGCGGGCTCGCCAATCTCGAAAATCTCGCCCTCGACGGCGTGGCGCCTGGGCGCTACGAGCTGGCCGCGTTGCCGCTACGGATCGTTGGGATGGACGCGGCGCCCGTCCGGGCAGTGCTGCGTCCTGCCCGGAAGTAACGCACGTCGGAAGCTCTGTAACACCAACGTCACGCCTCCGGCTCAACCTTGCGTTTCGCTTCGTCATATAGCACCGCCCGAATACTCGCTTCCAGCCTCTGGAGCTCCGACGTCCCCCCATGGATCTTTTCAACCGAAGCCGCCTGCGTTCGCTTGCGCAGACCGAGGCCAGCCCGTGCATCTCGCTCTTCATGCCCACGGTGCGCTTTGAATCGGGACAAGAACAAAACTCGATTCGCTTTAAGAACTTGCTCAGCCGAGCGCGCGAAGACCTCAAAGAAGAAGGGCTCCGCGATGGCCGTATCGACGAGATGCTTCAGCCGCTGCGGGAAAAGCTGGACGACACGGCGTTCTGGCGCTCGATGAGCGATGGAATGGCGGTTTTCGCAACGCCCGGAGGAACGAACTTCTACCGGCTCCCGCTGAATTTCGAGGAGCTCCTCGTCGTCGGCGAGAGCTTCCATCTGACACCGCTTTTCCCGCTGATCGCTTCGAACAATCGCTACTACGTGCTGGCGCTCAGCCAGAACGAGGTGAAGCTGTACCAGGGCACGCACTACGCGATCAGCGAGGTGAAAGGCACGGACATTCCTGGAAGCATCACCGATGCGCTCGTCTTCGACGATCCCGAGCGTGCGCTTCAGGACCACACGGCCAGCCGGGCCGGCCGCCGGAGCGATGCGGCTTTCCACGGCCAGGGTACTGACCAGGACGACGCCGCTGCCCGCCCGCAGGCGGATCTCAAGCGCTTCTTCGATAAGATCGACAACGGCGTGCGCGAGGCTATCGGGGAAGAAAGCCGTGCGCCACTTGTCCTGGCGGGCGTGGAGTACTACCTACCGCTGTACCGCGAGGCCAACCGCTACGGTCATCTCGTGGAGGACCAGATCGCTGCGGGCAATCCCGAGCACCTAAACCCGAAAGACCTGCACGCAAACACATGGGAGATTGTCGAGCCCGTCTTTCTGGAAGCGCAGCAGGAGGCGGTCGAGAACTTTCACCAAGAGCTGGGACACGACGACGGGCTCGCCTCCGCCGAGCTCAACGAGATCGTTCCCGCATCGGCCTTTAGCCGCGTGCATGATCTTTTCGTGCCTATCGGCGAGCACCGATGGGGGCACTACGACGAAGAGAGCAATACCGTCGAGCTTCACGACGGGCAGGAGACCGGCGACATGGACCTGCTCAATTTCGCCACGGTCCAGACGTACCTGAATGGTGGAACCGTGCACGCGCTCCAGCCCGAGAATATGCCGGAGAACGGCGAGTTGCTGGCAGCCACGTTCCGCTATCCGGCTCGAGACATGACGGCGACCGAAGAATGACCACTGTTATTGCAAATTGCAAAAGTGGAGATGAAAGCGAGGCGGCCAATCAGTCCGAAACGTTGATGTGGTCAGCCGCGCTGTCGCGGAGCTTGTCGCGTTGGTGAAGGTAAATCATCGTCGTCTCGAGGTTCTT
>PXTT01000057.1 GCA_003022535.1 Bacteroidetes bacterium QS_9_68_14 | reverse complement strand
ATTTTTGAGCGTGGGGGAAAGGGGGCATGGGAGCATCTTGAACTGAACAGTGGAAGCAACGCTCACCCACGCTCCCGCTCTCCCATGCCCCCGTGGCCAGCGAAGCGCACTTCCCGCTTGGCCTCGCGAGTCATGAGCGCCTCGACGCGCCCGGCCGGGTCGGCGCCCTCGAAGAGCACCGCGTGCACGGCCTCGGTAATGGGCATATCGACGTCGTGGCGCGCGGCCAGTTCGCGCGCGCTGGCGGTCGTGCGCACCCCCTCGGCGACCATGTCCATCGTGGCCTCGATCTCGGGCAGGGACCGGCCCTCGCCGATTTGCTGGCCCAGCGCGCGATTGCGGCTGTGACGGCTCGTGCAGGTAACGATCACGTCGCCGATGCCGGCCAGCCCGGCGAAGGTTTCGGAACGTGCGCCCATCGCGCACCCCAGGCGGCGAATTTCGGCCAGCCCGCGCGTGAGCAGCGCTGCCTTGGCGTTGTCGCCCCAGCCGGCCCCGTCGCTGATGCCAGCGGCGATGGCGAGCACGTTCTTGACCGATCCGGCCACCTCCACGCCCACCAGGTCGGTGTTGGCGTAGACGCGCAGGCGGGGCGTCATGAACGCTTCCTGCACGCACTCGGCCACGCCCAAGGCCGGCGCGGCGGCTACGACGGTCGTCGGCAGGCGGGCGGCTACCTCCTCGGCGTGGCTCGGGCCGTAGACCGCGCCGAGGCGCTCCGGCGGCAGGCCGCCCTCGCCCGGGCCGGGCAACACGTCGGCGAGGACTTGCGTGGGAGTCAGGAGCGTATCGTTCTCGATCCCCTTCGCCACGGAGACCGCCATGAGACTGGGGCGTACAAACGGGGCGAGTTGCTCGGCGAGGGAGCGCACGGCCTGCGAGGGCGTGGCGATAACCCAGAGGTCCGCCTTGCGAGCCGCCTCGCGCAGATCGCTCGTTACGCAGGTCGCCTCCGGCAAGGCCGCGTCGGGGAGGTAAGTCGGGTTGTGGCGCGTTCGGCGCATCGTGGCGGCCGCCTCCGAGCGGCGCGCCCACAGCGTCACGCGCGCGTGGGGGGCCAGCGTGACGGCCAGCGCCGTTCCCCAGCTCCCGGCCCCGAAGATGGCAATGCGCATGGCTCGTTTAGCGGTTGGCTTTCGGCCGTCGGCTGTCAGCGGTTCGCGTCGAAAGGCTGAAAGCTACCCGCCGGTAGCTTTCAGCTGAGGGCGCCCTCAAATTTCCCCCCGTCCGGCCATGCCCTCCGCCGGGCGAAAGGAGCTGATGCGGCTTTCGGTGCCGCGCCAAAGCCGGCGGATGTTGCCGCGGTGCGCTACGAGCACGGCCACACACAGAAAGAGCCCGAAGAAGAGCAGGCTCGGGTCCAGCCGGTCGATCCCAAAAAGGTAGCGCCGTACGGCCACCGCCGAGGGAAAGGCCACCGCCGCCGTCATGGAGGCAAGCGACACGTAACGGCTCGCCAGCAACACGGCCAGAAAGAGCCCCAGCACCATCAGCGTCGTCTGCGGCGTGAGCGCGAGCAGCACGCCGGCGGAGGTGTTGACGCCCTTGCCCCCGCGGAAGCTGGCCCAGACGGGAAAGATATGTCCGATCACGGCCGCCAGCCCCGCCCCGATGCAAAGCACCCACTCTGCCTCCCACGGCAGCAGGCCCCAGTGCGGAATGCCTTCCGTGCCCACCAGGAGAGGAATGACGCCCGCCGCCACGACGCCTTTCCCCAGATCCACGACCGTCGACGCGACCCCCGCCTGCCAGCCCAGCACGCGGAAGGCGTTGGTCGCCCCGGCGTTGCCGCTCCCGTGCTCGCGCACGTCCACGTCTTCGAGGAGCTGACCCGTCCATAGGCTCCCCGGGATCGAGCCGACCAAGTAACTCAGTCCTATGATAAGCAGCACAGTCCCCATGGCGTGCGTCGTCGGTTCAGGTTAGAAAGAGCGAGCCGTGGGCTTCTCGCAGGCAAGGGCAGGCCCTGGCGGGCAGCGCAGGCGGCTTCGTCTTCTCTCAAAAAATATTGAAACGTCAGCCGGACTTCGAGCCTACCGCCGGCCCAGCGCGGTGATCCGGCCAGAGGGTTCGCCTCTGCGACGCCCCCTCAGCCTGCCGGAACGACCCGCCCGATGAGCCGAGGTGACTCGCCCCGGTTTTCGAGCACGCGAACCGCTTCGTCGGCGCGCGTCTCGGGCACAACGGCCACCAGCCCGGTTCCGAGGTTGAAGGTCCGGCGCAGGTCCACCTCCGGCACGTCGCCGCGCTCCTGGATGAGCGTGAAGAGCGGCGGGCGGGGCCACGCGCCGTAGTCTACCTCGGCGGCGAGGCCGTCTTCTTGGCGAGCCACGCGCGCGAGGTTGCCGGGCAGCCCCCCCCCGGTGACGTGCGCGAAGGCGTGGGCCAGGTCGTCCTGCACGAGCGCCTGAATCGGCTCCAGGTACGAACGGTGCACCGCCAGGAGCGCCTCGCCTACCGTCTGGCCGCCGAGCGCGTCGGGCGCGTCGCCGAGGTCGAAGTGGGCGAAGAGCACCTCGCGCGCGAGGGTGTAACCGTTGGTGTGGATCCCCGTCGAGGGCAGCCCGACGAGCACGTCGCCGGCTTCCACGCGGCGGCCGTCGAGCACGCGCGCCCGGTCCACCAGCCCGGTGATCGCGCCGACGAGGTCGAAGTCGTCCTCATCGTACAGATCGGGCATCTCGGCGATCTCCCCGCCAATGAGGGCGCAGCCGTTTTCCTCGCACGCGGTGGCGAAGCCGCGGGCCACTTCCTCGGCCCACGCGGCGCGAAGCGTCCCGGTAGCCACGTAGTCCAGAAAGAAAAGGGGACGAGCTCCACACGCGGCGATGTCGTTGACGCAGTGGTTGACGAGGTCCTGCCCCACCGTGCCGAAGCGCCCGGCCCTCCGAGCCACCAGCAGCTTCGTTCCCACCCCGTCCACCGACGAGACGAGCACGGGCCGCTCCATCCCCGAGAGGTCCGGCTCGAAGAAGGCCCCAAACGCGCCAATGTCCTGCAACACGCCGGGCGTGAAGGTTTCCCGCGCCACCGGCGCGATGCGGCGTACGGCCTCCTCGCCGGCCTCGATGTCTACGCCCGCTTCTTGGTACGTTGCCATCCGGAATCTCAGTGGTCGGTTTTAGTTCTCGGCCGGCTGCCAACCTACAATCGTCAATTGCCGCTCGTCAATCGCCTCTCGGTTAGCGTCCCGAGCGGCCCAGCAGCGCCTGCACGTACACCTGCGCGCGGCGCCACCAAGAGAGCTGGATGGGCGGGCCATGCCACACGTCGTGGCTGCGGTTTTCGAGCTGGCCGAGCACGTCGAGCGCGCCGTGCCAGCACGCGCGCAGGCCCCATGCGTAGCGGCGAGGAAGCTCGCTCCCCATTGCCTTCTGCCCCTGCGCCAGGGCGTCGCGGGCGCGCACGTTCTGCTTCCAGAGCAGGCGGCGCACGTCCTCGGGCGGCTCTTCGCCCTCGGGCGGCCCCTCGCGCAGCGTGGCCTCCGCCACGCCGTACTGGCGCAGGTCCTCGGTAGGGAAAAAGAGACGCCCGTCGCGCAGGTCGCGCGGGAGACGCAGCAGGCGGCCCGTCAGGAAAAAGCCACGCGCGAGTTCAAAGACGGGGCGCTCTTGCCACGAGTGGCCGGCTCCCGCAAGCCGCGCCAGCAGCATCCCGTGCGGGCGCGCCCAGTGGCGCAGAAACGCATCGAGATCCGGCGTGGCCGCGAAGCGCACGCGCTCCTGTTTCAGGCGCCGGGCCGCGCCCACCTGCCGCGCCAAAAGCGCCGGGGGCAGGTCGTGGGCGTCGCAGGCGTCGTAAGCGGCGCCCCACACCGCCTCGGGCACCACCTCAAGCGGGTCGGCCGCCGCCGCGCTTGCCTTCTCGGCCTCGAAGTAGGCCGTCAGGTCGTCGCCGTCGAGGCGCGGGGCACGCGGGTCGGTCAGCGCGGTGTGAAAATGCCAGATCGCGCGGGCGGCCTCGCGCTTGGCCTGCGGCCATGGCAGGCGGTAGAGCGGCCGCGGCAGATCCGTCTTCGCCTCAGCAACAGCGGCGGGGCCGGTCGGCGCAGAAGCGTCGGGCATGGCGTGTGGCTCTTCATTATCGCCACGGCAGCGAGCGAAAGCGCACGGCTCCATGGCAGAACGCTAGGGGGCCGAGGCGGCGGTCTCGCTCGCCGCCGGGTCGTCACTCTGCGCGTCGAGGTAGAACGAGAGCGCGAAGTAGAACGCCGGGTAGGCCAGCGAGAGTCCCATCAGCCACCACGTCCCGCCCCAGACAGGAAGCTGCGGGTAGTAGTAGAGCATCACGAGCAGGAGCACCGTCCAGCCGGCGGCCCCCCAGGTGACAATCGCACGCCACGGGGGCGGGGCGCGGTTGGGATAAATGAAGCGCACCGGCAGGAGGGTCAGCACCGCCAGCACGAGCAGGACGACGAGCGAAAAGACCTTGCCCCCGGCGTAGTTGGTGGCCCAGAGGCCCACGTAGAAGGCCACGATGTTCCAGTACGAGGGAAAGCCGCGAAAGAAGCCGTCCTCGGTTTGCTTCGCCTCCGTATTGGCGAAGGCCAGCAGGCTCGCCACCATTGCCAGCACGACCCACAGCCCCGCCGGAATCCCGGCAAGCGTCGGTAGCCATTCCATGCGCCACACCAGCAGCAGCGGCAAGAAGGCGAAGGTCAGAAAGTCAACGATGTTGTCAATCAGGTCGCCACCGATGCGGGGAGCCCGCCACTTCACCTCCCAGCGGCGCGCCAGCGGCCCGTCGGTCGCGTCGATGAGGCCCGCGATGAGCAGCCAGATGAAAACCCACTGGGGATCGGTCCCCGTCAGGATAATTTCGCGGGCAGCCAGGAAGGCGAAGGCCACGCCGCTGGCGGTGTATACGTGCACCAGGTACGCACGCGCCTTTTTGCCCAGGTAGGCAGCGCGCTCGCGGGACGGGACGTCTTCTTCGCTCATCGCGGCGCGTGCGCGCGTGCGGCGCGCGGACGTTGGACGGGCGGAATGAAGCCTGGCCCCGTCTGTTACGGGTTCCGTGCCGCCGCGGTGCCATCCTGCGGCGGCGTAGCTGCTTCTTCCGCCGCCGCGTTGCCTGCCCCCGAGGCGACCGCGTTTAGGTCGGGGTGCGCGGGCGTCTCGCGCTCGGGGTCGGCGCCCTCGTTTTCGAGCACTTCCGCCCCATTTTCCTCGGCGGCGCGCTCGACCTTTTCCTGCGCTTCGCTTACGTCCTCGGGCCGCTGCGCGGGCTCGGGCTGCTCGGCCGGGGCGTCCGGCTCGTAGCTGAGGGTGATCGAGACGGGAAAATGGTCGGAGCCGACAAACGGGAGGAGCCTGAGCCGGGTGAGCTTGAAATCGTTGGAGTGAAAGACGTGGTCGAGCGGCCAGCTCACCAGGGGGTAGCGCGCGTCGAAGGTGTTGAAGAAGCCCCGCCCCTTGCGCGGGTCCAGCAGCTGGCTCACGCGCAAGAACAGCTCGGACGTATGCGACCAGGCCACGTCGTTGAAGTCCCCGGCGATGACGGTGGGCCGCTCCTCGGCATCGATCTCGCGCCCCACGACGACGACCTCGGCGTCGCGTGCGGTGGCGTCTTCGTTGCGCAGCGGCTCGGGCGGGCGCGGGTGCACCCCGTGCAGGTAGATGCGCTTTCCCCCGGGCAGCTCCACGCCGGTGTGAATGGAGGGCGCGTCGTCCTCGATGATGAAGCGCAGGTTCGGGTCGACCAGTGGCAGGCGCGAGTAAAGCACCATGCCGTAGTGGTTGTCCTGCGGGTAGCGCACCGCGTGCGGGTAGTCTTCCCCCAGCGCCTCGGCGATGAACTGATCCCAGCGGTCGTCCACCTCCAGCGCGAGCAGCACGTCGGGGTCGGCCGTGCGGACGACCTCCTCCCATCGCTCGAACTGGTCGTTTTCTTGCAGGACGTTGCTGGCCACGAGGTGCAGGCTCGTGTCCTCCGACGGGCGGTCGGCTTCTGCGACGGTCGTGGGGGCGAAGGGCAGGTACGGCGCAATGCGGTACACCTGCCATGCGGCCGTGGCCAGGCAGACCGCCAGAAACGCCCATTCCCAGGCGGCCCCGTTCATGAAGAAGACCGCGTAGGCCCCCGCGCTCCCCGCCGCCAGCGTGGTGATCTGCACGCGCGGAAAGTCCCACCCGCGAATGAACCAGTGCGGCGAGCGTGACATGCTGATCGCTGTGCCGCCGGCCATCAGCAGCCCCACCAGAACCGTAAGCCAGCGCAGAATGAGAAGCAGCAGGTCCACACCGAAGAGCCGATCAGCAAGACGAGCACGAAGAGGAAGGTCGCCAGTTCCGGCGTAGGGTAGGGAACGGGCGCGCCACATGCAGTTCCCAGCGTGTATGCGCTGGCAAGATTGGCTGTCGGACGCCGAAAAAAGCCCGCACCGGCCGACCGGCCCGAGGAGCGGCCGTAAACGGGAAGGGGACAGCTTCCAGGCGCGGAAAGAGACAGCAGCCTAGCGCCCCCTCCTCCACCACTGACTATCCACCACCTCACGGCGAGCACGGCGCACGAACGAAACGGATACGCTGCCCCCCGAGCCATTTCGCAAAGCTACAGCCGGCGGTTTTCGAGGGGGTCTTCTTTCGCCCACTCAGAGCCAGTTTCACAAAAGCCGCCGCGCATTGCTATACTGCCTTCGGTCGCTGTGCACGCGTTGCGGCGGTCCTTCCGCCCTCCCCTCTGCTTTCTTTCTTCCCTGCTCCCGATCTCGACGATGCCAAAGGCGCCCGAACAAACCTACCACATGCTGATCGTAGAAGACGACCCCGACGTGATGGCCGGTCTCAGGGAGTACTTTCGGCTCAAAGAGTACGAGATCACGACCGCCGAGGACGGCGCCGAGGCCGTCGAGAAGATGACGCCGGACACCTACGACATCGTGCTCCTCGACGTGATGCTACCGAAGAAAAACGGCTTCGAGGTGCTCGAGGAGAAGCAAGAAGAGGGCTTCGACGCGCCCATCCTGATGCTCACCGCCCGCGGGGAGCAAGAGAACGTTCTCAAAGGCTTCGGCCTCGGCGCGCAGGACTACATCACCAAGCCCTTCAACGCGGAGGAGCTGGCTGCCCGCGTGCGCGCCATTTTGACGCGCACCCTCCCGCCCGACGAGGCGCCGATGGAGGTTTACGAAATCGGCGAGGTGACGGTCAACTTCTCCACCCACGAGGCCACGGACGCAGACGGCGAAGAGGTGGACTTCACCGCGCTGGAGTTCGACATTCTACGCTACCTCATTCAGAACCGCGGGCGTACGGTCACGCGCAAGCAGCTCCTGCGCGACGTGTGGAACATCGAAGAAGACATCATCACCCGTACCATCGACCGCCACATGGCTTCGGTGCGCAAAAAGGTAGAGCCGGACCCCTCGGCCCCGCGCTACATCGAGACGGTCTACGGCATTGGCTACCGCTTTGAGGACTGAGCACGAGAGCAAGGGGAGTGGGGGTTCTCGCTTCGGCTTTCGCTTTCGCTGCGCCTCGGCGCGGTCTTTTTCTGCAAACCGAACGCTGAAAATCTACAAGCGCACCGGGGTCCTCGGGCCGCCGCCGAGCGGTCTGGACCGTGCTCGGCGTGGCGGCCGTGACGCCGGGCCACGTGGGACGCGTCCGTCGAGCGCGCCGGGGGCGGCGAAAGCGGGTTCGTCGCTGGCGCTGGCGTCGCCGTGCGGGGCGTCCACGGGCTGCGACAGCCGCAGGTGCGTTGGCAACGCCCCCCAGACTCCCGCCGTCCTCCGCGCTCTCACGACCCCTCACGCACGCACGACAATCAGCGGCTTCACGCGGGCCACTTTGCGCGCAATGCGGGCCCCGGCCACGGTGTCCACGACCGCGTCGACGCTTTGCTTCTCGGGAGGATCGGGAAGCGTGGCCGTGCCCCCCTCGCCGGCGGCCTGCGCCTCAGCAGCGGGGGTCGTGTCGCCGCCGGAGCGCACGCGCAACCCTTCGATGGCCATCTGCGGGTCGTGGTCGTCAGAGGCGTGGCCCTCGTCGTGGCGGCTCATGTTGCGCGCGCCGCCGTGGCAGGCTGAGCCGAAGCTCTTGCGCATGTTCTGCGAGGTGCCCAGCAGCACCCACGACGCCTCTCCCATCGCGCCGGGCACCAGCACGGGCTGCCCCAGCGCGCGGTACGGCAGCGAAATGCCCGGCGTGCCGGGGCCGAAGGCGCGGGCCGCGCCCTTGCGGTGCACGTAGCAACGCAGATGCTTGCGCCCCACCTGGTGCATCTCGAGCTGGCCCAGGTTGTGCGCCACGTCGTAGACCGTGTGCAGCGCATCGGAGACGGGCTGCTCGGGCGTTGCTTCTTCGTCGTTCGCGGCTTCCTCCTCAGCTCCCTCCTCTTCGGCCTCCGCCGCGGCTTCTTCCTCAGCTTCGCTCGCCTCCCCGTCGCCTCCGGCCGGTTCGACCTCGACCCCCAGCACCTCGCCGAACGCCTCGCGCACGCGGTGGGCCAGCACCTGGCGGTTGGCGTAGGCGTAGTTGGCCGCGGCGCGCATCGCGCCCATGTCGCTCGATGTAGTCGGTGCAGATCTGGCGCCCGTACCCGCGCGAGCCGCAATGGATCTGTACCACGAGCGTGCCTTTTTCCAGGCCCATCGTCTCGCCGGCAGGGGGGTGAAACACCTCATCCACCACCCCGACCTCGATGAAGTGCTCTCCGGTGCCGAGCGTGCCGAGCTGCTTGGCGCCCAGCGCGCGCGCCTCGTCGCTGACCTTCGCCGGGTCGGCCTCGTTGAGGCGCCCGCCCTCCTCGGCGCGCACCAGGTCGTCTTGCTCGGCCATGTCCTGCCTGAGCGCCCATTGCGCCCCGCTCTTGGCGATGTGGTCGATCTCGGACTTGTTGACCGAGAGCGCGCTTTCTGCCTCCGCCCCGCTGGGGATGCGTTCCTGAAGTTCGTCGGCGAGGGCGTCGAGGTCGCCTTCGAGGTCATCCCCGAGGTCGCTTTGGTGAAGGCTCGACCCCATCAGGCGCACGCCGCTGCCCACGTCGTGGCCGATGGCGCCCGGCGCGATCACCCCAACCGGGTACTTCACCGCCGCGACCACGCCGAAGGGCGCCCCCTGCCCGGCGTGCACGTCGGGCATGACCACCAGGTGACCCACCAGTCCCGGCAGCATGGCCACCTCGATGGCCTGCTCGAGCGCGGGGCTCTGAACGACGCGCTCGATGAGGACCTCATTGGCGAAGATGCGCACCGGCACGCGCATCTTCTCTCGAAAGGACGCCGGAACCTCCCACTGATAGTCGTCGATCTGCGAAAGGTCCGTCCGGTCCATGAGGCGGGCGTGGGGAGCGAGCGTGGAAGGAAGCACAAGAGCAACGGGCTGGCGCCCAGCCGGCCCTCGCAGGCCGGAAGCAGGCCGCACCGGCCTCCCCGGTGCGGGGCTTACTTGAATTGCACGCGCTGCAGGGGTGTTCCTCTTTCGCTCGCGTGGCCCTCGGGTCGGGGTCGCCGTCGCCTGGGCACACGCTACTGGTCGTTCAGCCGCAGGATGTCGAGAATCTCGATGGGCGTGCCCCACATCTGCATCGTTGCCATCGAGTCCTGCGTCACGGCCCGGAAGCGCACGCGAAGGCTGTCCCGGCGGTACGCCTCGCTCAGGTTTGCGGGATGTACCGCGTCGAGTCGTCGTCCACGAGGCCATAGAAGCCGCCCTCCAGCTCCACGTACCGCACTGTCCCCGTCCCGCTGACCACGTTCTGGGGCGGGGGCAACGGCTCGCCCTCGGGATTCGGCACTGCCGCGCCCCCCGTGCCCCCGCACGCCCCGGCGAGCAACGCAGCCAGCAACGCGGCGGCAGGGAGCACGGCGAAGGCAACGGGAAGCCAGGAGCGAGGCACGGCACAGACTGGTTGGTGAAGAGAGCTTCGCAAGCGTGTGGGAGCGTAGGCATGCGGGTGCCCCCTGCGGGAGAATCACTCACAGGGTCGCTCGCACACCCACTATCGAGACACGATCTGCCGTCCACAACTCACAATCTACCTCACCACAGCGCTTTTCTGTTTAGCGGTCTTCCCCCGCTTTTCCGGCTCTTCCGAGGCGGTCTCTTCGGAACTGCCGACTTCGTGAATCCAGCCGCCGGCCAACACCCGGTCGCCTTCGTAGAGCACGAGCGACTGCCCCGGCGTGATGGCCCGCTTCGGCTCGGCGAAGTGCACCTCCAGCGTAGCGCCCCATGCCAGTCGCGGGGCGCTCTTCCTCTAGCGACGCGCGCCCCATCAGGTTGATCTGGCGCGCCACGAGGCGTTGCTGCATCAGCTCGGCGCGCGGCCCCACGGTGATCGTGTTCGTCTCCGCATCGATGTCGGTGACGTAGACGCGCTCGCTCCCGCCGACGTCGCCCAGCCCCAGCCCACGCCGCTGGCCGACCGTGTAGAACGGATACCCCTCATGCTGCCCGACGACCGTACCGTCTTCGAGCACGAAATCGCCGCCAGCGACCTCTTTCTCGAGCCCGTCCACCTCGTCTTTCAGGAAGCGGCGGTAGTCGTCGTCGGGGATGAAGCAAATCTCGTAGCTGTCGGGCTTGTCGGCCACGCGGTGCAGGCCGAAGTCCGCGGCCATCTCGCGGATCTCGGTCTTCTCGTATGTGCCCAGCGGGAAGAGCGAGCGGCGAAGCTGCTCCTGCGGCAAGCCCCAGAGCGCGTAGCTCTGGTCTTTGCTGAAGTCCACGCCGCGACGCACCGTGAGGCGGCCCGTCTCCTCGTTCTCCGCGAGGCGCGCATAGTGGCCCGTGGCGATCTTGTCGCAGCCCAGCTGGTCGGCGCGGCGCAGCAGGGCATCCCACTTGATGTGCGTGTTGCATAGGACGCACGGGTTGGGCGTGCGCCCGGCCAGGTACTCCTCGGTGAAGCGCTCGATCACCCAGTCGCCAAACTCGTCGCGGATGTCGACGACGAAGTGCGTGAAGTCGTACTTGTTGGCCACGCTGCGCGCGTCATTCATCGACTCGAGCGAGCAGCAGCCGACCTCTTTGTCGGGGTCCGCCCCGCCGGCAGTGGCGTAGTCCCACGTTTTCATCGTGAGGCCGATGACCTCCCAGCCCTGCTCGGCCAGGAGGACGGCGGCGGTCGAGGAGTCCACCCCGCCGCTCATGGCGACGAGGACGCGGCCTTTCGTGCTCATGGGCAGACGCTCGGGCAGGCGATTTGGAGGAATACTCGCACGGGCCGCTTTGCCCCCCGGCGCGACAGTCGCTTTCATGAAATGTCCGCCGTCCTTCCTGCGTTCCCGCTTTCGCCATGCCCGACGCCCCCGTTGCCGACGACGATTCCGATCCGCTCGCTGGAGAACGCGCCCGCCTCGACGCCATCGACGAGGAGATCCTCGACCTGCTGGCCGAGCGAGGCGACGTGGTGCAGCGCGTGGCTGAGAAGAAAGTAGAGCGCGGGCTGCCCGTCTACGTCGCCGGGCGCGAGAAGGAAAAGACTGACGCCTTTCGCCGGAAGGCCGAGGCGCGCGGCCTGGACCCCGACTGGGCAGAGGACTTCCTGCGTATGGTGATGGCCGCCTCGCGGGCGCGCCAGTTGGGCAGCGGGGCCTTTCCCCGCGCCACGCCCGAGGCGCAGGACGTGCTCATCGTCGGCGCGGAGGGCGGCATGGGAAGCCGCTACGCGAGGGTGTTCGAGCGCAGCGGCCACCACGTGCACGGCATCGACCAGGGCGACTGGGATGCGTTGCCCTCCCTCACGCCCGGGCTCGACCTGGCCCTCGTCGCCGTCCCCATTCGCGTGACGGAAGCGGTGATCCGCCGGCTGGCGGAGGCGCTGTCGCCGCAGACGGTCTTGGCCGATTTTACGAGCACCAAGAGCGAACCGGTCGCGACGATGCTCGACGCCCACGACGGGCCGGTGCTGGGCCTGCACCCAATGCACGGACCCGGCGCCGGACAGCTCTCGCGCCAGCTCATGGTGGCGTGCCCGGCGCGCGAGGCGGAGGCCAGCGCGTGGCTGCTGGAGCAGTGTCGCCTGTGGGGCATGCGCGTCGAAGAGGCCGCCCCCGCCGAGCACGACCGCGTGATGCACCTCGTGCAAGGCCTGCGGCACTTCGTGGCGCTACTGCACGGCTCGTTCATGCGTGAGGCCGGCCTCGACCCCGACGACATGCTCGCCTTCTCCAGCCCCGTCTACCGCGCCGAACTGATGATGAACGGCCGCATCTTTGCCCAGGACGCCGAGCTGTACGCCGACATCGTCTTCGCCAGCGCGGAGCGGCGCCGGCAGCTTCTGCGCTTCTTCGACCAGCACGAGCGCCTCGCCGAACTGGTGCGCGCCAACGACAAAGCGGGCTTCGTCGAGGAGTTCGAAGCCATCGCCGACTTCTTCGGCGGCTTCGCCCCGCAGGCGCGCCACGAAAGCGAGTACCTCATCACCCGCCTGGCGGACCGGTTTGCGTGACCGCTTCCCAATACGGGCGACGTCCGTCTCCCCTACTCCAAAGTGCCTGCCCCACGCAGGGTCTTCGGAAAATATTCGCTTGTAGATGTCGAAGCGGAGGCAGCATTTTGCGAGGGAGCACCTTTGGCATTCCGTTTCCTCACGCGCATGGCCTCCGGTTCCTCCCGCACGCCCGTCACCACTCCTCGCGCTCCCGCGGCCATCGGCCCGTACAGCCAGGGCATCTTGGCGGACGACACGCTCTGGTGCTCCGGTCAGATCGCCCTGAAGCCCGACAACGGCAGCCTCGTGACTGGCGACATCGAAAAGGAGACCGAGCGCGTCCTCGACAACCTCGGCGCGGTGCTCGAAGCCGCCAGCATGGACTACGCGAACGTGGCCCGCTGCACCGTGTACCTCGCTGACATGGACGACTACGGCGCGGTCAACGAGGTGTACGCCCGCTATTTCAGCAACGCCAAGCCGGCGCGCGAGGCCATCGAGGTGGCCGCTCTCCCACGTGGTGCGCGAGTGGAGATTTCGTGCGTGGCCGTACGGTAGTTGCCAGCCGCCAGCGATCGGGAGAGGCCGAAGGTCATGCCTCTGCGGTGCTTTTCAGCCCGAGGAGCTGACTGCTGAAAGGCAACCGCTGAACGCTGTTCGGAGGCTATTCCGCCGCCAGGCCGAGGTCGTCGTCGTAGCTTTTTTTGAAAGCGCGTACGGCCCGGAAGACCCCGCTGGCAATGAGCGTCTGCCCGCGATCGGAGTTCAGGAAGCGTGCCTCCTCGCGGTTCGTGATGAAGCCCGTCTCCACCAGCACGCGCGGCATGGAGGCAGCCCACAGCACCAAGAAGCGCGCTTGCTTGACGCCGCGGTTCTTGCGGTCCGCGCGCTCATCGAGCTGGCGCTGAATGAGGCCCGCCAGGCGCTCGCTGCCGCGCATGTAGCTCATCTGCATGAGGCGTTCCATCGCACCGCCCGTCGGGTCGGCGTACTGATCGGGGTTCTTCTCCAGCTCGATGACGCTGTTCTCCCGTTCCATCACCTGGCGGGCCGCGTCGGACTTGCTCATGCCCATGAAGTACGTTTCGGTACCGTGCGCGGCGCGGTTGCGTGCGGCATTGGCGTGAAGGGAAATGAAAAGGTCTCCGCCCGCGCGATTGGCAATGTGGCCGCGGTTGCGCAACGTCACAAATTCGTCGGTGGAGCGAGTGTACACCACGTCCACCCCCGCCAGGCGCTCCTCGATGTAGCCGCCCAGCTTCTTGGCAATGCCGAGCACGATGTCTTTCTCGTTGAAGCCGTAGGCCTGCGCGCCCGGGTCCTTGCCGCCGTGCCCCGCGTCGATGACGACCGTGTCGAAGCGAAAGCGCTCGCCGGTCGCGCCCGGCGCGTTGCCGGAAGGCGCCCGGGCGGAGGCCCCGCTGCCCTCAGGAGATGAGCGAGAGGCCGCCCCGTCCACCGCGCGTTCCCCAACTGCGCGCTCTTCGCCGGAGGCGGCGGCGACCGCGCGCGTCGGCGGCCCGCTGCCGGGCGTGGCCACGCTCATCAGCAGATCGTCGGTGTCGCGGTCGCGGTAGGCACGGACCTCCACCTCGGCTCCGTCGGCCAGCGCGAAGCGCAAAAGCAGGTGGTCGCCCTGCGCCTTCGCCGCGTAGCCCGCCAGGGGCCCCGGCGCCTTGCGGGCGCGCACTGGCGATGACACGCCGGTGTTGTAGAGCTTCCAGCGAATGGCCCCGCCTTCGACGCGCGGCTGGCCGTACGCCCCCACCGGCCCGGTCAGGTTGACGCGCACGACGTAGCCGCCGCGGTCGGAGCGCGCCGACACCGAGACGCCCTCCACCTGCGGGCGCGCAGCCTCCGCCCCACTGGATGTCCGCTCAACCGGCGGCGTGGCCTGGGCCGTCGCCGGTCCGAGCAGCCCTGCCACACTGCCCAGCAGGAGCAACGCGGCGAGCGTCCAGCCGGCGCGTGGGGCCGTTCGATCATCCATTGTCGCGTGGGGCGGGGCGTCCGAAGTCGTCACGGCAGGCGAGGGAGCGTCGGGGTTCAGAGCGAGCGGGGGCGCTACGAAGTAGCGCGGCGCCCCGTGTAGCCTTTCTGAATCAGCGATTTCTTTTCGCCGGCTTCCAAGGCCACGGGCAGGTGGTTGGCGGGCGGGGCCACCGCGCAGTTGTACTTCTGCGGGTTGTAGTCGCAGAGCGGGTTGTACGCACGGTTGAAGTCCACCAGAACCGTTCCGTCCTCGCGCAGCGGCGCGTCAAGGTAGCGCCCGGCGCCGTAGGTCTGGCGGCCCGTCGTCTCATCGGAGAAGGGAATCCAGAGCGTCGAGTCGGCGGCGCGCCGCGGGCGAAAGACCGCCAGGTCGTACGGGCCGCCCGGGAGCGGCACCTCCACGGTGCCCACCTTGACCTGCTGAGCCGGGGCGCCGGTGCGTTGCGCCACGCGCATCGTCTCGGGCCGGGCCAGGCGCTGGAGCGGGAGCACGAAGCGGTAGGTCGTGTCCACCGCGAAGTAGCGCAGGCCCTCGAAGCGCCTTTTCGCCGCGGCGCTGAGGACGCGCGAGTCGCGGCTGCGCAGGTCCGTGTCTTTTTGCAGGCGCTCCTGGAGCACCGTCTGCCGGTAGGAGGACGCTTCGTCCGCGTTGCCGCAGCCGACGCTCACCAGGACCAGGACGAACGCCGCCAACACGGCGCCCGCGGCCAGTCGCCTGCTTCTCGTGCGGGAAAGAGCGGAGCCAGCCACGCGACTTCTGAAGAGCGTGCGAAAATTACAGCAGGCAAGGCGGCCCGGCGCGCGCTCCTTCCTCAGCGGCGCCTGAGCATTACTATCTTACCATTTGCTGGACTTAACGTAAAACTTTAGGTGCCGGGTTCCGCGAGAGGCGGCTGACGGTGGACAGCTACTCGGCCGTTCGGAGGCGTCCTGCTTGGACCGGACGCGCCCAGAGAAAAACCGCCTGCCGACCCGAAGGCCCGCAGGCGGTCTGCAGTGCGCGAACGGCGGTCTGTCGTCCACAGGCTTCCGTCCTCCTACGCTTCTGCCTCAGCCGCTTCGGGGTTGAGGACGCGTTCGGCGAGGCCGGTCATGCGCTCGTCGAGCGCCTCGGCGTCCTGAAGGGCCTCGGTGAGCGTCCGGGCCGCCTGGTCGTGGCCCAGCTGGCGTGCGTAGGTAGCCGCGCAGCCGTAGCCGGCGATGCCGTAGTGCTCCACGCGTTGCGCGTTGGCGATCAGGCCGGCATCGCGCGCGGCCCCGTCGGTCGATTCTCCGAGAAACTCGTCGCCCTCGGCGATGAGGCCTTCGGTGCCCTGGCACTTGTGGCCCGACGGCGAGATGCCGAGGTCCTCGCAGATGCCTTCGATGTCGCTCTTTCGGCCCTGCGACTGCCGGCGGTGTTTCTCGAACATGTCTTTCAGGTCGCTACTCCGCGCCTGGCTGCCCCAGCGGTCGTAGGCGTTCTGGATCTGGTCCTCGGAGTTGTGGAGGTCTTTGAGCTGTTCGGCAAAGAGGTCGTCGAGGTTGGAAATGGCCATGGCGTTCGGGCGGGTAGGTTGGAGGAATACTGCGAAGGCCTCGCGGCCGGCCATCATGCCCGGAGGCGAGACCCACTGCCCACACGCAGCAGCGCGCGCGGAGATCGGCGAGCGGTCCCGCCTTTACAGCCTTTTTCCGTCGCGGGGCCCCGCCGCTGACGACCTCGCTCGTTTCGAGCACGCCCGTCGTGTGCTCGCGGGATCGCTTTCCACGCGCCACGCCTCCACGTGCAAGAGCAACGTCGCGTTGGTGCCCGGGAAGCGCTTACTCCGTGACGCCCATTTGCAGGTGAAATCACAGTTATACGGCGCGGGTTGTGCTTCGCCCGTGGCGCGGCGTGCCTTCCGGCATGAGCAGCCCGCAAATCGTGATCGACACGAACGTGGTGTATTCGGGACTTCGCTCGAAACGCGGCTAATCCTTTCAACTTCTGCAGCTCGTCGGCACCGGGCGTTTCGAGATCCACCTGTCGGTGCCGCTCGTATTGGGGGTATTGGGGTACGAGGAAGTGCTCTTGCGAGAAGAACCGGACCTCGCCGCCGGCCCCGAAGTCATCGGAGACGTCATCGACTTCCGCTGCCGCGTTGCGCGGCGGCATCGCATTTTCTATCTGTGGCGCCCGTTTCTGCCCGACGCCGACGACGAGATGGTTCTCGAACTCGCCGTCACCGCTGGTGCTTCGCACATCATCACTTACAACAAAAGCGATTTCGAAGGCGTAGAAGATCTCGGTATTCGAGCGATCAAACCAGGCACGTTCCTCAAAGAAATCGGTGAAGCCGAATGAGCACGCTGAACGTCGACTTGCCCAACTCGCTGCACCGTAAACTCGAAGAGCTTTCCGAGCAGGAAGGCATCGCCGAGGAGCAGTTCATCGCGACGGCGGTGGCCGAGAAGTGTCTGCGCTTTTGACAGAGGAGTATCTGAAGCAACGCGCGGAGCGCGGCAGCCGTGAGAAGTACGAGCGAGCGCTTTCGCAAGTGCCAGACGTGGAGCCAGACGAGCGCGACCGCATCGAGTGACGGACCGTAGCCGGATGCGCCGTGTAACCCAGCGTTGCCCCTGGCTTAGCGTTGGTTCTTTCTGCCATATTTCCCGGCGCGCTTTTTCGAGAGGGCGATCTGCCAAGTGCCCTCCGGCCACGCGCCATGAGCTTCGACGGAGGCGGGGCCGGGCCGCTTACAGCACCGCCTCGATCACGTCGGTGAGGCGCTTGCAGTAGATCGCGTCCAACCCCTCGGGCACGGCGAGGCCGTCGCGGTTGGACGCCGGCACGACCGCGCGCTCGAAGCCTAGCTTCTCCGCCTCACGCAGACGGGGCTCTACCTGGCTCACCGAGCGTACCTCGCCCCCCAGTCCGACCTCGCCGATCAGGACCGTGCCGGTATCCGCGGGGATGTCGCGGAAGCTGGAAGCGCAGGCCACGGCCACGCCCAGATCGACGGCCGGCTCGTCGAGCGTGACGCCGCCGGCGACGTTCAGGAACAGGTCGTGGTCGGAAAAGGACAGGCCGGCGCGCTTTTCCAGCACGGCCAAGAGCATCTGCAAACGACGTTGCGCGAAGCCGGTGGCCGTGCGTTCGGGCGTGGAGTAGCGCGAGTCGCTGGCCAGCGCCTGGATTTCTACCAAGAGCGGGCGGGTCCCCTCCAGCGAGCAGACGACCGTCGAGCCGCTTACGCCGTAGCCGCGCTCGGCGAGAAAGATTTCGCTCGGGTTCTCGACGGGACGCAGACCGCCCTCGCGCATCTCGAAGACGCCGATCTCGTTGGCCGCGCCGAAGCGGTTTTTGACGGTTCGCAGAATGCGATAGGCGTGGTGGCGATCGCCCTCGAAGTAAAGCACCGTGTCGACCATGTGCTCCAAGACGCGCGGCCCGGCGATGGTGCCCTGCTTGGTGACGTGGCCCACCAGAAACGTGGCGCACTCCAGATCTTTCGTCAGGCGGCGCAGCGTGGCCGCCGATTCGCGCACCTGGCTGACGGACCCCGGCGCGCTCTCGCGCTCGGGGCGGAAGAGCGTCTGGATCGAGTCGACGATCAGCACGTCGGGGTCGGTTTCCTCGGCAACGTCGGCGACGGTCTCGACGTTGGTCTCGGCAAACAGGAGCAGCTTCTCGCCGTCCACCCCCAGGCGCCCGGCGCGCAGTTTCACCTGGCGCGCGCTCTCCTCGCCGGTGACGTAGAGCATCTTCCGATCCGGCAGGTACTTGCCCAGCTCGGTCATGAGCGTGGACTTGCCGATGCCAGGGTCCCCGGCAATCAGGCTGAGGGCGCCGCGTGTGATGCCGCCGCCCATCACGCGGTCGAGCTCGGCCACGCCGGTGACGAGGCGCGTCTCGCCCTCCGTCTCCACATCCGCGAGGCGCCGCGGGCGGCGCGCGGCCGCCCCGTCCGTGCCGGTGGCGAAGGCGCCCTTCTTTCCTCCTTCCCCGCTTCTCGCGCCGCGCCGGCTGGGCACGCGGGCCTTGACCTCCGTCTGCGGCTCCTCCTCCGCGAAGCTGTTCCAGGCGCCACACTGCGGGCACTTGCCCATCCACTTGTGGGCCACGTGGCCGCACTCTTGGCACGCGAATCGCGGGGTGTCGCTCGCCATATGGCTTCGTGGTTTCGGGCTTGCAGGCTTTCGGCTCGACCGCCTCCCCGAGATCAACGGCACGCCTCCGGCAGCGTTGCCTCTCCCGGTAGCGCAGCCGCTCACCGCAGCGCGCGGCGCTGACGACGAAAGTTCATGGTCTTTCTTCGCGTTGCTTTTCACTCTGCCGCGAAACGGCCGGGCAGCAACGCGCCACGGAGAATCGCACGCCCGCCTCCGTATCTCTTCCCGCTTTCCCGATTCCCCCTTCCCGCTGCGAAATGCCCGACGACGACGCTTCCGGCTCCGCCGGCGACGACCGCCAGTGGGCCTCCGGCGACCTCGCAAGTGACGGGTCCGCCGTTCCGCTCCCGGGGCGCTGGCCGCACGCCCCGTACAGCAGCGACACGCCCGAGGCGGACCTCTCGCTGCCGGAGGCGAAGGAAGCCACGCGCGACCGGGCCCGCGACCTGGAGGCGCTCGTGACCGACGCCGCCGCACGACACTGGCCGTCCGGCGATTCCGGTCCCGCACGGGCCGATGCCGAGCCGCCCCGCCGCCCCGGGCTCCACGCGCGGGCCTTGCCGGTGCTGCGCGCGGTGCCGTGGGCGCTGGCGGCGCTCTTCGCGGTCAGCTTCGCGTGGGACTTCCCGCAGGGCACGCTCCGGCTCTTCGGCCAGGCGTGGCCGTTGGCCGGCCTCCTCCGCGCGATCAGCGTGAGCGGGCTGATCGGGTTCTTCACCAACTGGCTGGCCGTGACGATGCTCTTCCGCCCGCGCGAGGAACGGCCCGTCTTCGGGCAGGGGCTCGTGCCGGCGCAGAAGGAGCGCGTGGTGTGGCGCCTCTCGGAGGCGATTAGCGAAGACCTCGTCAACGAGCAGGTCGTCAAGGAAAAGATCCGCCGCAGCGGGATCGTGGAGCGCTACCGCGCGAAGGTGATGCAGACGACCCGCGCGGTGCTGGAGGACGACGCTTTCCGCCGCGAGCTCAAAGGGCTGGCGCAAGGCTACGCGCGCGGCGTCTTGCGCGCCCCGGCAGTGCAGAAGCGCCTGGCGGACTTTCTCATCGAACGGCTGGAGGCGCACGCGGCTCGCGGCGGCCTCAGCGGGGCGTTGCTGGGCGCCTACCGCACGCTTGGAGAGCAGGACTTTCGCCGCCGCGTGGACCGGTTCGTCCAGCGACTGCCCGAGTCGGTGGAGCCGGCGCTCGGGCGGCTCGACGCCTTGCTCGACCGCCTGCCCGCTCACATCGAGAAGCGCGCCGACTCCCTCGAAGACGCGGCCACGCGCCTGGTGCTGGGCTTCGTAGAGAACCTAAACCTGCGCGCGATGGTGCGCGAGCGCATGGCCGCCTACGACGAGCGCAAGCTGGAGCGGCTTTTCAAAAAGACTTCCAACGAACAGCTTAATTACATTAAGTATCTCGGTGGTATGCTTGGAGCGGTGGGGGGTTGCGTCATCTGGGCGCCGCTGCCCGCGCTGGCGTTCTTCGCGTTGGTAGGGTGCTTGCTCTACCTTTTCGACGAACTCCTCTTCCGCACGAGTGGTGAGTAGTGAGCTGGGGCTGACGAGCGGTCAGCGCGTTGCCTCGTCTGCTGTTGCTCCTCCTCGGCTCCCCGTTCTCCCTCCTCCCCACTTACCACCGCCCCTTCTGTGATTGAGATTGTTGACCCGCACAAGCCGACCACGCTCGACGACTACGCCGAGTACATTCAGCTTCGCCCCAGCGTGGAGGAGCTGCGCGAGGAGGCCGAGCGCCTGACGACCCCGCTGGAAGGGCGCACCCTCTGGATGGTCAACTCTACGGCCTCCGGCGGCGGCGTAGCCGAGATGATGCCCAAGCTCGTGGCGCTCCTCAACGAACTGGGGCTCGACACGGAGTGGGCAGTCATCCAGCCGCAGGCGCAACGCTTCTTCGACTTGACGAAGCACCTGCACAACCTGATCCATGACAGCGGTCCTTCGCGCCTCAGCGGGGGCGACCGCGCGCTCTACGAGTCGGTCAGCGAGGACGCGGCCGACGCGCTGGAGCCGTATCTCTCTGAAAGCGACCTTCTAGCCGTTCACGACCCGCAGCCGCTGGGCATGGGCGCGATCCTCAAGGACCGCCTCGGCCTGCCGACGCTCTGGCGCTGCCACATCGGCCTGGACCGCCAGACGGACCACACCCGCGCGGCGTGGGACTTCCTGCGGCCCTTTGCCGAAAAGTACGACCGCACCGTCTTCTCGATCAGCGACTACGTGCCGGAGTTTCTCGACGAGCAGGCCAGCGTCATTCCCCCGGCGATCGATCCGCTAAGCCACAAAAACCGCGACCTTTCGGTTCACAAGGTCAGCGGCGTGCTCGCCAACGCCGGGCTGGCCCGTTACAGCGAGGTGCTCACGCCCGACTTCGAGCCGCAGGCTGAGCGTCTGCAGACCAGCGGCGACCTAGGGCCGGCCACCTCGCCGGGCGACCTGGGGCTGCCCTTTCGGCCCGCCGTCACACAGATCTCGCGCTGGGACCGCCTGAAAGGCTGGGTGCCGCTGCTGCAAGGCTTCGCGCGGATGAAAGAGCGCCACTACGCAAAGGACGCCCCCTCCGGCGGTAGCAACGGCGCCTTCGTGAGCGCCGATGAGGAGCATCCCGAGCGCCATCATCGCCGCCTCGACCTGGTGCGCCTCATCCTGGCCGGTCCCGACCCCGAATCGGTCGCCGACGACCCCGAAGGGCAGGCCGCCTTCGAGCAAATCTGCCTGCAGTGGAAAAAGCTCGACCCGCGCGTGCAGCGTGACGTAGCCATCCTGGCTCTCCCGATGGACTCGCGCAAGGAGAACGCGCTGATGGTCAACGCGCTCCAGCGGTGCGCCACCGTGGTCGCGCAGAACTCGCTCCAAGAAGGCTTCGGACTCACCGCCACCGAGGCGATGTGGAAGAGCTGCCCCGTGATGGGCACCCGCGCGGTGGGCCTGCGCACCCAGATCCGCGACGGGGTGGACGGGCGTCTCGTCGAGAACGCCGAAGATGCCGACGAGGTCGCCGAGACGCTCGACGCGATGCTCTCGGCCGGGCGCGAGCGCCAGGCGTGGGCCCGCAACGCACGCCGCCGCGTAGCCGACGAGTACCTCGTCTTCGGCCAGGCGGAGCGCTGGCTCGAAACCCTCGCGCGCGTCGGCGAGGCCAGCGCCGCGCCCGTGCGAGCCGCCGCTTCCTGACGGGGGCGCTCTCGTGCCGGGGTCCAATGCCGGAAAAGATACGACGCGCCTCGTCCGGTGTCCCCGTATCGCTCGATGATTTCTCCCTCGGAGGGCGTCTCTTCCCCCAGAGAGCGTCTCTCGAGCGCCTGCTCTCGCGTAGCCCGCTTCCTCGCGCCGGTCGTCCGCGCGGTCGGGGTGCCCAATCGAGCGAGGGAAAGGCACGTGCAGTAAGTATGGGACGGGATTGGCGGAAGTCTTCTACCGCTCCCCGCCGGTCACACGACCGCTCCTTCTCACGCCAGCGCCGGCGGCGGAGCGGGCTTTTTCGTCGGCGCATCGCGGTCGCCGGGCGCGTGGCTTCCTTCGCCGCCGGCTACCTTTTCGCGCCCCCCCAAGCTCGCCTTCGAAAGGCGGATCTCCGGCGCGTCGGGGTCCCACCCGGAAAGCACCTCGCGCACGCCCTGCTGCTCGGTCTCCTGCATCAGCGCGTGGCGGAGCTTCGAGGCGTTGCGGAAGCCTTTGAAGTAGCCAGAGTAGTGCTTGCGCATCTCCAGGACACCGGTGCGCTCGCCCAGCCACTCGCATTTCAGCGCCAGGTGCTCGGCCACGACCTCCACGCGCTCCTCCCAGTCGGGCGCGGGCGGCACCTCGCCGGTCTCCATGTAGGTTTTGGCCTGCTGAAAAATCCACGGGTTGCCGATGGCCCCGCGCCCGATCATGACGCCGTCCACGCCCGTCTCGTCGAACATCGCCTCGACCTCCGGTGGCGAGAGCGCGTCGCCGTTGCCAATGAGCGGAATGTCGCGGACGCCCTCCTCTTTGAGACGGCGTAGCCAGTGCCAGCGTGCCTCGCCCTTGTACATCTGCTCACGGGTGCGGGCGTGCATGGCCAGCGCCTGGACGCCGGTGTCCTCCAGCATCCGCGCCACGTTGAGGATGTCAATCGAGTCGTCGTCCCAGCCGAGACGCGTCTTGACGGTAACGGGCCGCGTGGCCTCCTCGATCACCGCCTCAGTGATGCGGCGCATCTTGCCCGGCTTGCGCAGGATGCCCGCGCCGCCGTCCTTGCGCACGACCTTGCGCACCGGGCAGCCGAAGTTGATGTCGATCAGGTCGGCCCCCGCCTGGTCTACGATCTGCGTGGCCTTGCGCACCTGCTCGACGTCCCCGCCGAAAACCTGGATGCCGATGGGCCGCTCTTCCTCATAGAGATCGAGCTTCTTCTGCGCGTCGTCGGAGTCGTGAGTGAGGCCGCCGCTGGAGATGAACTCAGTGTAGAGCACGTCCGCCCCGTAGCGTTTGCAGAGAATGCGGAAGGGCGGGTCGGAGACGTCCTCCATCGGGGCGAGCATGAGCGGGCGCTCGCCGAAGTCGAGCGGGCCAATGCGCATAGGCGAGGTGGTTGGAGGGTGCTGATTGGGAAGCTCTCTCGCGAGAGCCGGTGGAGATACAGGCTGGCGAAAAAACGGCGCGCCGGAAACACCGGTTCCTCGCGTGGCCTGGCGAGGTCCCGTCTCCTTTCACGAAAGCTTCGCGGCGAGCGGGCCGTCTCCCGTTTGCGTGCGGCCCGGCGCAGACGCTACCATACGAACGTGCGGCCATTGTTTTTAACAGGTCTAAATAAATAGTAGCATGCCTCTCGGCCTGCTCTCTCGCCCCGAACGCCTTTTCCGCGATGCCTCGCCACCTTATTCTTCCCGCTCTTCTGCTTTCGGCGTCCGGCCTGGCGGCATGCAGTCCCAGCAGCGACGGCGCGGCCTCTGCGGCGGGCGCTACCGACGCGAGCGCCGCCGATACCGTGCAAGTCACGCTCTCCAGCTACGCCTTCCGGGCCGCGCGCGACACCTTCGTGGCCGGGCGCCCCTACCGCTTCGTGCTCGAAAACGACGCCGACATCGCCCACGAATGGGCCGTCGTCCCGCGCGGCGACACGACCGAGGCGAACGTGCTCACCGAGGTCGAGAAGGGCAACCTGCCCGCCGGCGGGCGCCACGCCGTCACGTTCACCTTTCCCGAGGCGGGCGCCTACGACTTCGCCTGCTACATGGAAGAGCCCGGTTCGCACTACCAGGCCGGCATGGTCGAGCCCGTGACGGTCGTGGCTTCGCGCTGACCGCCGGGCCCGTGCCCTCTCTTCCGTCGGCCCCGCCGCCTTCCTACCTCTTTTTCTGCGAGCAACATCTTCTCCGTTTTCCATGCGCGGAACGCTCTCGCTCTTCCTCGCTTCGTTGCTCTTTCTTGCCGCCCCGCGCCCGGTGCACGCGCAACAGCCGGCCACCGGCACCGTCACGGGCCGCGTCACCGATGCGGACACCGGCGACCCGCTCCCCGGTGTGAACGTCGCGCTGGAGGGCACCCAGCGCGGCGGGGCCACTGGCGCAGACGGGCGGTTCCGCCTCACGGGCGTCGAGGCGGGCGACTACACGCTGACTGTCTCCTTCCTCGGCTACGCCGCGCAGCAACGCGACATCAGCGTCGAGGGCGGGCAGACGACCTCCGCCGACTTTGCGCTGGCGCCGTCGAAGATCGAGCTGCAAGAGGTGGAAGTGACCGGGCGCCGCGCGACGACCTACGACGCCGACTACAGCTTCGCCGCCACGAAGGTGGCCACCCGCCCGATCAACGTGCCGCAGTCCATCTCCATCGTCCCGAAGGAGGTGATCGACGACCAACAGGCCTACACGCTCAACGACGTGACGCGCAACGTGAGCGGCGTGAACACCTTCAGCGGATACAACGACCTGACGGCGCGTGGCTTTCGCAACAGCTCTACGCGCCTCATCAACGGGCTGCGGGCGCAGTTCGGCTTCTGGCACGCGCCCATCCTGCCGCACGTCGAGCGCGTGGAGTTCATCAAAGGGCCCGCCTCGGCGCTCCACGGCAACGTCAACCCCGGCGGCACGGTCAACATGGTGACGAAAAAGCCGCTCTCCGAGGCGCGACAGGCCCTCTCTGCCGGCGCCGGCAGCTACGGCAGCTACCGCGCCACCGCCGATTTCACCGGCCCGGTCAACGACGAGCGCTCGCTGCTGTACCGCCTGAACGTGGGCTACGACCGCTCCGAGACGTTTCGGTTCTTGCAGGGGCACGAGTCCTACATCGTGGCGCCCTCGATCTCGTTTCTGCCCAGC
>PXTT01000056.1 GCA_003022535.1 Bacteroidetes bacterium QS_9_68_14 | reverse complement strand
GGTCGCCCTCCCCGTCGTAGTCGGTGGAGTACTTGAGCCGCAGGTCGGTGTCTTCGCTGCCGTAGCGCTTGACGTTGGCGAAGGTGAGCACCTCGTTCTCGAAGTCGTCCAGCGCCAGCACCTCGTCGGTGATGAGCCAGTCGTTGGCCGCCTCATCGGCGTCGAACTGATTGATATACGCATAGCCGTTCTCTTCGAAGCTCCGGTGCACCCAGTTCGAGTCGCTGCTCACGCTGTACTGCGAGAAGGCCCCGAGGTCCGCCCCGTCTTGGAAGTCCTCTGCCAGAATGACCTGCGCGTCGCCGCCCCCGCCGTCGTCACTGCTCACGAGGTCGCCCTCGATGAGGGGAAAGAGCTGGTAGCCCTCGTCGTTGCCGCTGCCGCCGTTGAACTGCCCGACCACGCCGGTGAAGGTGACGGGCGCCGCGGGCACCGGCGCGTCGGCGTAAAAGGAGTCGCCGACGATGCGCACGGTCGCCTCGGTGTCGTCGTCGCCCGTCACGGTGTAGTTTTCGCTCTCCTCGGCAAAGGCATCCGCGTCGGTCTCGAAGGCGAGGCCGTCGATGGTCACGAGCTCGCTTTCGTAGTTCTCGCCGCTCGCGCCGGTCACGTCGCTGAGACCTACGCTCTGCGCCTCCGGCCGTCCCGCGTCGTCCTCGACCACTTCGAACGAGACGTCCGCGCTGATCTGAAATAGCCCGTTGAACGCGCCGGTCGTGCCGCTCACGCGCAGGCGGTCGCCGCGCTCCACGTCGCCGTCCGTGATGGCCGTCGCAAGCGCCTCGCTACGCACGACGAGGCCGCTGGCGCCGGTCTCACCGCTGGAGTCCTGGATGCGCGCGTTGATGTCCTCGATGCGGGTGAAGACCCCCTCCACCGTCACGCTGGCGTCAGTGCCCATGTCGCGCGCCTCAGCGATGGCAATGACGTCGCCGTCGTCGTCACCGTCGTCGTCGCTGGCCCCGATGTCGCTGGCGCGGATGGGAATGAGCTGGTAGTCGTCGTTGAACTCGCCCACCGGGCCGGTGAAGGTGAAGGCACTGTCGGGGATGGCCACGCCGCTCAGCTCGCTCTGGTCGCTGCCCTGCACGCGAAAGGTGAGCGTGGTGCCGTCGGGCCCTTCGACGGTGTAGCTGGTGCTGCTCGCAAACGAGCCGGAGGCGTCCGGAAACGTCAGCCCCTCGATGCGCACCAGCTCGCTCTCGAAGGCTTCGCCGTCGGCGGCGATCTCGGCAAGCGTCGCCTCGCGCGGCTCGACCCGGTCGCCCATGCCGATGACCGTGTAGCTGGCCAGGTCGTCCTCGTTGATCTGAAGCAGCCCGTTGAAGGCCGAAAGCGTGCCCGTCAGGCGCAGCTGCGTGCCGGGCTGAACGGTGCCCCCGGCGACCGCCTCGTTGAAGTCCCCCTCGGTCTGGCGGATGACCAGGCCGGCCCTGCTCTCGTCCTGGAGGCGCACGAATGAGCCGAAGGCCCGCGTCACCGTGCCCTCGACCGTCACCGTCGCGCCCGTGCCGCGGTCGCGCGCCTCCGCCAGCGGCGTGGGCCCGAGATTGATGTCGAACTCGCGCTGCTCCCCGATGCGGGCCGGCGCGCTCGACTCCACCTGCTGGAGCGCCAGCGTGGCCGTGATTGCCCCATCGGTGATGTCCGCGTTCGAGACGTCGAACGTGAGCGTCTGCTCCGCGCCTGCTTCCGCGTCCGCGTCGAACTCGAGGCGTTGCGTCTCGTAGCCGCCGATTTCGGCGCGCGTGGCCGTGCTGGCCTGGTTGGCAAAGAGCACCTCGACGCTCACGGCCGCGCCCTGCGGGTTGTCCAGCGTGACAGTGGCCGTCACCGTGCTGTCGGCCGGCACGGCGCCGACGCCGCCGCTGGCAAACTGCACGACGGCTGCGTTCACGTCGCCCCCGTCATCGCTGTCGCTACTGTCGCAGCCGGCGAGCACCAGCGCGAGCGCGCCGGCAAAGAGGAGCAGGAGAGAACGGGTCGAGTGGCGCATGGATTGGGTCGAGTCGGAGATTTCGGAAGGGAGATCCTGGAGGGGCGGGATCGGCGTTCCGCCCGCGCGGGGGCGATCCGGAGAGCGATTCGGATGGAGAACCGTTTCGCGAACGAGCCGGCCCGGCCGCGCCTGCCGGCAACCGGCAGGCCGCAGACGGCAGCGTGGGTTCGCAGGCCCGCTTAGAACGTGTAGCGCACGCCCAGGCGAAAGCGCCAGCGCGAGAGGAAGTCCAGCGGGGTAAAGCGCTCCTCCGAAAGGCGGTCGTTGACCTCCTCGTCGCGCAGCGAGACGACCGGCTTGCCGATGTCGTCCTCCGTCACGACGCGCCCGGCCTGGCGGCTGCCCACGTCGTCGCCCGTGATGTAGCCGCGAAAGTTGAGCAGCGTGTAGTTGTTGAAGCCGGGCGTCTGGATGCGGCCCCAGTCGTTGTCGAAGGCGTTGAGCACGTTTTCCATCACCGCGTTGATCTCCACGCGCTGCCCGTCGAAGGTCTCGATGCCCTGCGTGATGCTCAGGTCCAGGATGTTCTGCCAGGGGGCCACGTCGGTGTTGCGCTTGATGACCTCGCCGCGCGCCTCGTCGAGCGGCTCCTCGCCCTCGATGTAAGAGTCGAGCGCGTTCCACAACTGGTCGGGGGTGCGCCCGTCGCTGCCGTCGGTGGGCACGACGAAGACGTCGCGCCGGTCTTCGGGGACGTAAATCAGGTCATTGAACGCCTGTCCGTCCCCGTTGGCGTCGCCGAAGTAGATGTAGCTGAAGGGGGCGCCGGAGGTGCCGTCGTAGGTAAGCCCGATGGAGGTGGAGAAGCGGTTGCCGTCGCCGTAGGTCAGGCGGTAGGAGCCCCAGGCCAGGACGCGGTGGCTCGTCTGGAAGTCGGCCGTGCCCACGCGCGGGTCGTTTACGTCCTTCACCTCGTTGAACTGCCAGTTCGAGATGGCGCGGCTACTGGTGGCGTTGTTGGCGTTGGCAGCGCGCCCGTGGGTGTAGGAGAGCGACCCGCTCAGCCCCGACTCCCCTTGCAGGTTACGCTGAAGCTGCGCGGTGATGCTGTACTCGTAGCCCTTGCTGGTATTTTCGAGCAGGAGCGCATTGGTGAAAAACTCGCTTTGCTTGTTCCGGTTGTTCGACCCGCTGAAGCCAGCGACCGGCTCCCCGTAGAGCGGGCGCCCGTACTGCGACTCCCCGATGCCGTAGATCTCACTCCCGCTCTCGGCAATCTGGTTGAGGTTGAGGTTGCGGTAGACCACGTCGCTGATCGTGCTGGAGTAGAGCCCCTCCACCGTCGCGATCAGCCCCATCGGCAGCTCTTGGTCCACCGCCAGGTCCGCGCGGAAGGTCTGCGGGTAGTTGAAGTCCTCACTGATGAGGTTGACCTCAGTGGTGGCGATGGGGCTGAGGCCGGCAAACTCGCCCGGGCGCGGCTGGTCGCGCGGGTCGGTGATGTCACGGTCATCGTTCTCGCCGCTGCCGGGCACGAAGCCGGGCTCCTGTGCCCCCACGTCGAGGCGCGCCACGTCGGCGCCGGTGTTGGTGTACTGGTTGGAGATAAAGACAAACGGCGGGGCCCCGCTGAAAACGCCCGCGCCGCCGCGAATCTGCGTCGAGAAGTCGGTGGCCAGCCCCGTGGCGTCGAAGTTAAACCCGAAGCGCGGGGAAAAGAGCAGGTTGTCGAAGCCGCTGGCGGTGTTGGTCGTAGAGAAGCCCGGGAAGGCCGCCTCCACATCGAAGGGCTCGCCACTGCCTTGGCGCACGCCCGTTGTGCCGCTCACAAGCGGGTTCTCGGTCGGCTCCTCGGGCAGGTAGGGCACGTCCGCGCGCAGCCCCAGCGTCAGGTTCAGGCGGTCGGTAGCGCTCCACTCATCCTGCGCGTAGAGGCCGAACTGGTAGGCCGTGAACTCCGCCGGCGGGCGTAGGTCGTCGGAGGGTTCGCGCACCGGGTTGCCCTCGTTGAAGATCAGGCGCCCCTGCTCGTCGAAGGCGTACTCGCTGGCGTAGCTGAACTGGTAGCTGGAAGGCCGCCCCTGCCGAAACGCCTCGATGCCCGTGAACTGCTCGCCGGACGGGCTTTCGTAGGGGCCGAACGTGTAGGTGCCGTAGAAGTCCTGGATGAAGACGTTCGAAAAGCGGGAGCGGTAGTTGCTCGTGCCCAGCGTCACCTGATGGTCCCCCA
This sequence comes from Bacteroidetes bacterium QS_9_68_14, assembly GCA_003022535.1. Classification (GTDB taxonomy): domain Bacteria; phylum Bacteroidota; class Rhodothermia; order Rhodothermales; family Salinibacteraceae; genus QS-8-64-10. The sequence goes on along the minus strand of PXTT01000056.1, from coordinate 22,137 downwards.
GCGAGATGTTCAAGTCGTTGGTGAACTGGTAAAGGTCTTGGTCGAGCTGGTTGGCCTGGTTGAAGCGCCCGATGCCCAGCCCAGCGCTCAGGTCGCCGGAGAAGTTGACCGTCACGTCCGGGAAGGGGCCGCCGGCCGGGTTGCGGCTGTCGCGGATGCGGGTGTACACGACGCGCGCTTCATTGTAGAAGGTTTCCGAAAAGGTTGAGCGCAGCTGCGCGGTGAGCGTGTTGGTGGAGTTTTCGAGCGTGTACTGGCGGCTGCCCAGGTCGAAGCTCGTTTCCCCGCGCCCGATGCCGGTTTCTGAGTCGGCGCTGAGGTAGTTTTCCGTCACCGACAGGCGGTGGTCGTCGTTGATGGTCCAGTCGACCTTGGCGAGAAACTTGTAGTTGTCCTGCCGCTCCGAGAAGGTCTCGAAGCCGCCCGCGTCGTAGCCGTAGACGTTCTCGGAGATCTCGGAGATCGAGGCGAGCTGGTCCTCGCTCCCTTCGAAGGTCACCGCCGCGTCGGGGTCGCTGACGGCCGTGTTCTCTGGCGAGCTCTCGCGCACAACCTCGGCGTTGACGAAGAAAAAGAGTTCGTCTTCGACGATGGGTCCGCCGAGAGTGCCTACGAACAGGTTTTCGTTGAAATTGCCGAACTCCTGCCCCTGAAAGTCGCCCACGAAGCTCTCCTGCCCGCGCCGGTAGCGCACCGCGCCTTCGAAGTCGTTGGTGCCGCTTTTGGTGATGGCGTTGATCTGCCCCCCCGTAAAGCCGCTCTGGCGCACGTCGTAGGGCGCGATGTTGACGTTGAACTCCTCGATGGCGTCGAGGGAAATCGGCTGCGCGCCGGCCTGGCTGCCGGGCACCGCCTCGCCGAGGCCGAACACGTCGTCGAAGGTGGCCCCGTCGATCTGAATGGAGTTGTAGCGGTCGTTGCGCCCAGCGATGCTGTTGCCGCCGCGCCCGCTGGCCTGCGGCGTCAGGCGCGCCAGGTCGCTGAGGCTGCGCGAGATGGACGGGAGCGTCTCGATGGCCTGCTGCGAGACGTTCGTCTGCGCCCCCGTGCGGTTGGTGTTGATGACGCTGCTCTGCTGCCCAACGACCTCGACGGGCTCTAGCTCCTGCGCCTGCTGCAGAAGCTGCACGTTGATTGTGCGCGTCTGCCCGAGCGAAAGCTCGAAGTCTTCCTCCGTGGCTTCTTGGTAGCCGACGAACGAAACCGTCAGGCGGTAGGGGCCGCCCACGCGCATCCCCTGCAGCTCGTACTGCCCGTTCGCGCCGGTGGTCGTGCCGTAGCGCGTGCCCGAGGGCTGGTGCACCGCCAGCACGTTGGCCCCGGGGAGCGTCTCGCCAGCTTGGTCGGTCACAGTGCCGCGCAGCGACGCCGTGGTGCCCTGCGCGCGGACGTCTTCGGGCGTGGCAGCAGCGAAGAGTACCAGCAAGAGCGCTCCGCAGAGCGTGGCCGGCTTGGCGGGCGACGGCTTCATGGGGTTTCAGCGGCGGTTGTTCGAGAGCAGGAGGAACGCCGCACCCGCAGTCCTAACGGGTGCGCCACTATACCTAAGGAACGCCGACGCCCGATGCATAACCGAACCGCAAAGATCGGGTGCAGTAACAGTTTGTTAAAAGCGTTCGCCAAGCGCTCAGCGCTTCGAGCACAGACCTGCCAGGACTCTACCGCCACGTCCACTTCTCGGAAGAGTGGGGTCGTTCCCCTTCCCGGCAAGCGCGCGGCTCGCGGGCGTGGCCCCGAGCGCCCGCGGTGGCGTCCTACAGGCGCCTCTGCGAGAAGCGCCTCTACGAGACGGCCACGCCAGACGAGAGGCTGCTCCCACGCCCCGAGAACGACCCTCGGAGTCACCGCCGCCGGGCCGCCGCAACGCTGTCGTCGCGCTCCGGCTTCGCGGCCCTACTTTCGGCTGCTTCAAGCACGCGCAAGGCGTTGCCGCCCAGAATCTTGTAAACCTCCTCCGCGGTGTAGCCGCGTTTCAGGAGGCCGTACGTGAGCCACGGCAGGCGCGTGGCGTCCCCTAGCCCGGCCGGGAGGCGCGGCACCCCGTCGAAGTCTGACCCGAGGCCGACGTGCTCCACGCCGGCCACCTGCGCAGCGTGGTCGAGATGATCGAGCACGTCTTCGAGCGCCGCCGGGCCGCCGCCGGGCTGCTCGACGTACTCGTCATAGAAGTTAATCATTACCAGCCCATTGTTCTCCGCGAGGGCGCGCAACATATCGTCCGTGACGTTTCGCGCCTCGGGCGTGAGCGCGCGTGCGGAGGAGTGCGAAAGGATCACCGGCGCGCGGCTTACCGCGAGCGCGTCGTAGAAGGTGGAGTCGCTGGCATGCGAGAGGTCCACCAGAACCCCCGCGTCGTTCATGGCGCGCACGAGATCTTCGCCCTTCGGCGCAAGCCCCCCGTGGCGGGGGGTGTCCGTGGCGGCGTCGGCCCAGGAGGTCGTGCCGATGTGGGTGAGCGTGACGTAGCGGACGCCCTGCCGCGCGAGGGCGCGCAACGTGTCTTCGCTCGCGGCGAGGGCGTGGCCGCCCTCCAGCCCCAGCAGCACCGCGCGCTTGCCATTGCGCGCAAGGCGGCGCACCTCCTCGGCGCTGGTGGCGAGGGCGGCGCGCCCGGAGTGCTTCTCGAGTTGCTGCTTGGTCGTCCGGATGAGTCGTCGGGCGCGAGCGCTGGCGCGGCGCCCCTCGCCCAGGTACGACGGCACGTAGATCGAGAAGAAGACCGCGTCGAGGCCGCCTTCTTTCATGCGCGGCAGGTCGAGGTGCGCCTCGGCAGGCGCGTGGCGCGGGCCGATGTCGTAGCCCTCCTCGGCCATGAGCGTGGGCGTGTCGGCGTGGCCGTCGAAGACGAGGGCGCGGTAGTGCACGCGCAGGGCCTTCTGCCAGAGCGAGTCCTTTTTCAGGAGCGCCCGCCGCTGGGAATCGGGCAACGCGACGGTGCCGCTGTCGAGCATAGCCGCCTTGGGCGGCGGCGAGGCCGGGCGCGCCGTGTCGGCTGCCGTGTCGGCCAGCGGGGCCGGGCCGGTAGCGGCGTTGCCGTTGGGGAAGCGCGTGCGGGCATCGGGGGCGCCGCGACAGCCGGTTCCTCCCACCAGCAACGCGGCGCAGAGCACGGGGAGGGCAGCGAAGCGTAGAACGGCGGGCGACGGCACGGGCGAGAGCGGGCGAGCAAGGCGAGGCGTTCGGCGGCGCCCACGCAACGGGCGCGCCGGACGCGACGGTTCCGCCCAGCGCGCGCTCGCCTGTCGCGCCCGGACGCGCCGCCGACTGGAAGCGTTTTCTTCAAGACCGCCGGCCGTTTCACTTCTGGATCTTCACCGATCCATCGGCGCCTACATCAACGGTCGCATCGTTCGTGGGGGTCGTGACGCTGCGTCCTGAAGCGTTGCCGCTCGTCAGCACCGTTTCGAGGTCGCCGTTCGGGCCGGTCACGGTGATCGTGATGGCTTCGAGCGACGGGTCGCCCTCCTCGTCGAGCTGGAGATCTTCGACGGCTTTGAAGGGGAATTTCGTGATGCCTTCTCCGCGGCGGATGTCGGCGGCCGGGAGGCTATCGCCGCTGAAGCCGTAGTCGTCGAGCGTCACGTCGGTGTTGCCGACGGCTTTGACCTCCGGTGCCGCGCGACTCGCTCAAAGCCGTCGGGCGCCGCGTGGCCGCGACGCGCCGCCGCTGTTTCCGAGGATCGCATCGAGACTGTACTGCCCCGGCCCGGTGAAGACGAGCGCCAGCCACGCGATGCCGTAGACGAGCGCGCTCTCGGGGCCGCCCTCGATGACGCCGGTGGCGTGGGCGAGCGCCGCGGTGCCCATGGTGACGATCAGCATCAGGAGCGCGGGGCGAAAGAGCAGGCCAGCGGCCACCAGCAGCCCGCCGACGAACTCGGCCACGGCGGCCATGAATCCCCAGAACGCGGGCAAAAACCCGATGCCGTATACCGCGTCCATCGTACCACCGAGCCCGGTCCACGTCTCGGGGCCGCCGGTGATTTTTCCCCAGCCGTGGGCGAGGGCGATGTAGAGCCCGAGCCCTACGCGCAGAATCAGCAGGCCGAGGTTGCGGTAGCGGTCGAGAAACTGGAGGATCATGGCGGCGAGGGGGGGGGATCGAAGGCAGGAGCGTTGCCGGCAAGCTACGACCGAGGCTGCTGCGTTGCAACGGGGAAGGAGGAAGGGAGGAAGTCGGAGGAGGGAAAACGTCTCCTTCTCCTCTGTCCCTCACCCTTGCTCTTCCCCGACGGTCCACGTGTCGCCCTCGTGCAGCAACGCATCGAGGTCGCCGGCGCCTTTCTTCTCGGTGACACCCTCGATCTGCGTGTGTAGCAGGTCGCCGTAGGTCGGGCGCTCCTCTTGGTAGATCACGCCGAAAGGGCGCGGCAGCGTTTGCGCGTTGCCATCGGCGTCGGGGTCGTCCCAGAAGATGCGGCCCAGGAGCTCGGCGAGCATTTCGTCGGAGGCGTCATGGACAAGGCAGTCGTCCACCGACCAGCGGCGGGTTGAGAGGTCCACCACTTCGAGCGAGAGCCCGTCGAGGCGGAGGCCCTTCGCGCTCTCCGCGAAGGTCATCGGCTGGCCGTCTTCCAGGAAGAGCGCGCGCTCGGGCTTCGTCTCCTTCTCGGTGAATTCGAAGAAGGCCCCGTCGTTGAAGATGTTGCAGTTCTGGTAGATCTCCACGAAGGCCGCGCCGGGGTGGTCGTAGGACGCTTCCATGACCGCCTTCATGTGCTGCGGGTCGCGGTCCATCGTGCGCGCGATAAAGGAAGCATCCGCCCCCAGCGCCACACGGACGGGGTTGAAGGGCGCGTCGATGGAGCCGTAGGGGGAGCTTTTGGTGACTTTGCCCTGCTCGCTGGTGGGGCTGTACTGGCCCTTCGTGAGGCCATAGATCTCGTTGTTGAAGAGCAAGATCTGCATATCCACGTTGCGGCGCAGGGCGTGGATCAGGTGGTTCCCGCCAATGGAAAGGGCGTCCCCGTCGCCGGTCACGACCCAGACCTTCAGCTCGGGGCGGGAGGCTTTGAGCCCCGTGGCGATGGCCGGCGCGCGCCCGTGGATGGTGTGCATCCCGTAGGCGTCCACGTAGTACGGGAAGCGCCCCGCGCACCCGATCCCGCTGACGAAGACGTGCTCGGCCTTCTCCGCGTCCAGATCGGGCAAGAGCCGCTGCACGGCCGAGAGAATCGCGTAGTCGCCGCAGCCGGGGCACCAGCGCACGTCCTGGTCGCTCTGGAAGTCCTTGCGTGAGAGCACCGGCTCGCCCTCGGCGCTCCCGTCGCCGCCCGCGCCATCGCCGCCGAAGCCGGGCGGCAACGTGGGCTTCTTGGTGCCGGCGTCGCCGCTGCTGGCGGAGGGGGCTGCGGGTTTTTTCGTGCCCTCCGGCGTGGCCTCGCCAGATGGCGCTTCATCGCCCCCGTCATCGCCGTAGCCAGGCGGGAGCGTGGGCCTCTTGGTGCCGTCGGGCGTGGTTTCGTTTTGCTCGTCGTCGGGCATTTTGCTGAGCGGTTGCTGCTGTTCTGAGACAGGGCTGTTTTGCGGTGCGTGTTGCGTGGCCGTCCGCACTGCGAGAAAACGCGCGCCACGAACCATGCTACCGACGCATCATGCTACCATCGCCTCGGCCTCCTCCACGATCTCGCCGGGCGTGAACGGCTGGCCCTGCACCTTGCCGAGAGGACGGAAGTCCCGCAGGAACTCGTCGCGCAGAAGACGCACGAGCTGGCCGTTGTTCTGCTCGGGCACGAGGTGGCGCTCGAAGCGGGCGAAGATTTTTTCCAGCCCGGGTGGGAGCGGCCACAGGTGGCGAAGCGTGAGGCCACTGGCCGCGTGGCCGCGCGAGCGCAGGCGGTCCACCGCTTCCTCGACAGCCCCGCGCGCAGAGCCCCAGGCGGTGATGAGCAGGTCGCCGCCCTCCGCTTCCTCGCCCGCGCCGCTGTACACCGCGGGCGGCTCCAGATCACGGGCCACGCGCTGGATCTTCTCGGCGCGCACATCGGTCATGTGCTGGTGGTTGGCCGGATCGTAGGACACGTCGCCCGTCCCGGCTTCCTTTTCCAGCCCGCCGACGCGGTGCTCCAGTCCCGGCGTCCCGGGCCGGGCCCAGGGGCGCGCGAGCGTCTCTGTCGAGCGGCGGTACGGCAGAAACGCCGCCTCACCGTTTTTCGTGCCGTCGGCGTGCGCGCCGCTGTTTTCGTCGTTTTCGCCGGCATGGCCGTTCGCGTTCGGTTCGGTGGCAAAGTCCACCTCGAAGGGCGGCAGGTCCGCCGCCTGCGGCAGCTTCCACGGCTCCGAGCCGTTGGCGAGGTACACGTCCGCGAGCAGGATGACGGGCGTCATGTACGTCGTGGCGATCCGGCACGCCTCGTAGGCGGCCCGGAAACAGTCGGCCGGGCCGTCGGGGGCGATCACCGGGAGCGGGGCGTCGCCGTTGCGCCCGTAGAGGGCCTGGAAGAGGTCGCCCTGCTCGGTTTTGGTGGGCAGTCCCGTCGAGGGGCCGCCGCGCTGCACGTCGAGGATCACCATCGGCAGCTCCGTCATCGTAGCCAGGCCAATGGTCTCGGTCTTGAGCGCGAGGCCGGGCCCGCTGGTGGCGCACACGCCCAGCTGCCCGCCAAAGGAGGCGCCCAGCGCCGAGCCGGCGGCGGCGATCTCGTCCTCGGCCTGGAAGGTCATCACGCCGAAGTTCTTGTGCCGGCTCAGCTCGTGGAGGATGTCCGACGCGGGCGTGATGGGATACGAGCCGTAGAAGAGATCCAGCCCGCTCTGGTCGGAGGCGGCCACGAGGCCCAGCGCCAGCGCCTCGGCCCCGCGGATCGTGCGGTAGGTGCCCGCCTCGAGGCCCGCCGGAGCCACGTCGTAGCGCGTGGCGAATTGCTCGGTCGTCTCACCGTAGTGGTAGCCCTTTTTGAGGACGTGCCGGTTGGCCTCGCGCACCTCCGGCTTGTCGGCAAATTTTTCGCCGATCCATTCCAGCGCCGGCGCGGTAGGCCGCGAAAAAAGCCAGAGCGCCAGCCCGAGGGCGAACATGTTCTTCGAGCGGTCCACCGCCTTCGTCGAGAGGTCCGTGTCCGCCAGCGCCTCGCGGGTGAGCTTCGAGAGCTCGACCTCGACGACGCGGTAGCCTTCGAGCGTGCCGTCCTCGCGCGGGTCGGCATCCAGGTCGGCCAGCTTGAAGCCGCGGTCGTTGAAGGCGTCGGTGTTGATGAGCACCGTCCCGCCGCGCTCCACGCGCCCGAGGTGGACTTTCACCGCGGCCGGGTTCATCGCCACGAGCAAATCCACCGAATCGCCGGGGGTGCGCACGTTGCCGGAGCCGAAGTGCACTTGAAACCCGCTGATGCCGTAGGTCGTGCCGGCGGGGGCGCGGATCTCGGCGGGGTAGTCTGGCAGCGTGGCCAGGTCGCTTTCGGCGTGGGCGGTGGCGAGGGTGAACTGCGAGCCGGTCAGCTGCATCCCGTCGCCGCTGTCGCCGGCGAAGAGCACCGTCGCCTCCGGCAGCGCCTCGGTCTGGCCGTCGGTCGAAAGGCCATCGGTCGAAGGCACGTCAGCGTCTGTCTGGCTCATGCAGCGCTTCCAGAATAGATTCGTTCTAAATAGGGACCGAAGGCAACGCGCCGCGCCGGGTCGTTGTTCGACCCGCTCGCGCTCCTTTCACGGGCAATTGTAGCGGACAGCGGGCCGTAGACGGGCGCTCCCTTCTCGGCCGGAAACGGCTGCGTTGCAAAATCCCGCCGTCCACAGTCTGCCGTCCACGGTCTGCCGTTCAGCGCCCACCTGTTACGCCGCCACGATTTACGCCGCCACGATGTCCACGTCGATGACGTACTCCTCGGTGACGAGGCGGATCGTGTCGTGGCCGTCGACCATCTCGTAGCCCTGAATGGCGTCCGGGAGCGCTTCCTCAGGCGTGTCCATTTTAAAGAGCGCGTCGCTGACGACGTGCCAGTCTTCGGTGGTGAGATGGACGTTGGCCTCGCCGTCCTCGGCGACCATCGGGGCGTAGTCGAGCACGCGCTCGAGGTGATTGACGGCCTGCTTGACGTGCAGGTTCGGGTCCATGATCTTTTGCGGACAGAAAGAAACAGGAAACGGGGAAGAGGATGGACGAACGGAGCGGGCCGAGTGTTCGGGGAGGCGGGAGAAGACATTCTGTCCGTGCAGCGCGCCCATCGCTCGCAGCCACCGCCTCGCAGATTCGTCGTAAGGGCGCCCCCCTCGTGACCGCCTCGCCCAAACCCGAAACCGCCCCATGCGCCCCTACCTCGACTACCTGCTCCGCATCATGGAGGAGGGCACCGACCGCGGCGACCGCACCGGCACAGGCACGCGCAGCCGCTTCGGGGCGCAGATGCGCTTCGACCTCGCGGAGGGCTTCCCGCTGGTGACGACCAAGCGCGTCTGGTTCCGCGGCGTGGCCGAGGAGCTTCTGTGGATGCTGCGCGGAGGGACGAACATCCGCCCGCTCGTGCAGCACGGCGTCTCGATCTGGACGGACTGGCCGCTGCGGCGCTACCGCGAGGAAACCGGCCACGCCGCGATCTCGCAGGAGGCCTTCGAGGAGCGCGTGGCCGCCGACGCGGACTTTGCCGAAAAGTGGGGCGACCTCGGCCCCGTCTACGGGCGGCAGTGGCGCGCCTTCTCGGGGAAAGACGGCGAGGCGACCGACCAGATCGCGCGGGCGCTCCGGCTCATTCGCCAGACCCCCGAGAGCCGGCGCATCGTGGTAAGCGCGTGGAACCCGCCGCAGCTGGACGCAATGGCGTTGCCGCCCTGCCACGTCCTGTTCCAGTTCTACGTGGCCCCTCCGAGGGACTCCTCAGGGCAAGGGCGCCTGAGCTGCCAGGTCTACCAGCGCTCGGCCGACTCGTTTCTCGGGGTCCCGTTCAACCTCGCCAGCTACGCGCTCCTCACCCATCTGATGGCCGACCAGACGGGCCTGGCGCCCGGCCGGCTCATCTGGACCGGCGGGGACTGCCACGTCTACCGCAACCACTTCGACCAGGCAAGAACGCAGCTCGCGCGTGTCCCGAAGCCGCGCCCTCGACTGCGCATCGAACGCACCCCCGAGGCCCCTTCCGACTACCGTTTCGCGGATTTCGCTCTCGAAGGCTACGAGCATCATCCCGCGCTCGAAGCTCCTATCGCCGTGTGAGCGGGGCGCGCGGCCGGTCCCGCGCAAAGCTGGTCTCGCGCAGTGCCGAACATGCAACCTGCCGCCGCCGCACCGATTAGAACGGTGCCTCTGCGGAACCCGACGGCTTCTTTTCCGGCAACGCTCTTTCACTTCACCAAGCGCATCGAGGCGCGATGAGCACCCAGCGGTCCGGCTCGACGGAACGGTCTGGCCAGAAGCGCGCCTCCATCTTGCAGGGCGTCTACGAAGAGAACGTGCGCACCCGGCGCGGCGAGCCGTCCCCGCGTCGCCGCACCGCCGGCGAGGACGACGTCCCGGCGCGTTCCTGGCCGCAGCGCGTGACGGCCGCCGCGCTGGCGGCGTTGCTGGTGGCCGCCGGCGCCGCCTGGGCCACCGGCCATGCCACGCGCGCCTGGAATCGGCTCTTCCCCCCGCCGGCCCGCGCGTCGGGCTCCGGCGCGGCCCCGGTGGCCGATTCCGTGCAGGGACGCGGTGCCCCCTTCCGCCCCGCGGCGGGTCGTTCGGGGACCCCCTCGGCGCTCCCGCTGGCTCGGGGCGACGGCAACGCCGGCTCGGTGGCGGGGCTCTTTGGGCTGGAGGTGCAGACCATCGTGATCGACCCCGGCCACGGCGGCAACGAGGACGGCGCCGTCGGCCCGGGGGGGACCAAAGAGAAGCACGTGGCCCTCGACGTAGCGCGCCGCCTGGCGCAGCGCCTGCGGGCACGCCCCGGCGGCTACCGCGTGCTGCTGACGCGCACCGCCGACCGGCCCCTCTCGCTCCGCGAGCGCGTGCAGTTCGCCAACTCCCACCAGACGGACCTTTTCGTCTCGCTTCACGTCAACGCGTTGCCAGACACGAGCGTGCGTTCGGTGGAGACGTACTACTACGGGCGGCAGGCCAGCGAGGAAGAGCGTCGCCTGGCGCGCCGCGAGAACCAGTCGAGTGGTTACTCGGTGGCAGCATTCAACCAGCTTCTCGAAGAAACGGGCCGGCGCCTGCGCCGCCAGGAGTCCAAGCGCCTGGCCGGCTCGATTCAGAAGAGCCTCTTTCGTAACATGAGGGCTCGCACACCCGACCTGCGCGACTGGGGCGTGCGCACCGCTCCGTTCGTGGTGCTCCTCGGCGTGGAGGCCCCCAGCGTGCTCGCCGAGATCGGCGTCCTCAGCAACCCCGACGAAGAACAGCAGCTACGCCGCCCGGCCTACCGTGCTTCCCTCGCGCGTTTTCTGGAAAAAGGGGTCGCCCGCTACCTCGGCACCGCCGCCGCTACCGCGCCACCGGCCACGCCGGGAGCAGGCCCACTCGCCCGGCATGGACCTGGGCACCTCGCGCAGCGCCGTGGCCGCCTCCAACGGCCAGCGCAAGTGGGTCGAGAGCTACGTCGGCTGGCCGCAGGACTTCGTGGCTCAGAAGATGCTCGGGGAGCGCGTGCTCTTCGGCTCCGAGGCGCTGGAGAACCGCATGTCTCTCGACATGGTGCGGCCTCTCGAGGAAGGCGTCATCCGCGACGGGACCGCACGCGATGAGGAGGCCGTCCAGGAGCTGATTCACCATCTCGTCGAGCAGGTTGGCGGCTCGGGCGAGCAGGACCAGCCGGTGCACGCAGCGGTGGGCGTGCCCGCCGAGGCGCTGCGCGTCAACAAGATGGCCATCCGCGACGCGGTGCGCGAGCACGCCGACGCGCTGATGGTCGTCAGCGAACCTTTTGCCGTGGCCTACGGGCTCGACGCTCTCAACCATGCCCTCGTCATCGACATCGGGGCCGGCACGATGGACTTCTGCGTGATGCGCGGCACCATGCCGGCGGAGGAGGACCAGCGCAGCCTCAACACCGCCGGCGACCAGATCGACCGCCGTCTGCTGGAGCTTTTGGAAGAAGAGTATCCGGAGGCCCGCTTCAGTGACACGGTCGTGCGCAAGTACAAAGAGCAGCACGGCTTCGTCCAAAAGAACGGGCGCATGAGCGTAAAGGTGGACGTGCCCGTTGAGGGCAAGGTCACGAGCATCAACATCACCGACGCGGTGCGCCAGGCGTGCGACACGATCCTCGCCCCGCTGGTGGAGACGGCCGTGGACCTGATTGCCCGTTACGAGCCGGAGTTTCAGGAGCAGGTGCGCCAGAACATCTACCTCGCCGGCGGGGGGAGCCTGCTCGATGGCCTTGCCGACGCAGTCGAGGGCGAGCTCAGCGAGTATGGTCCTTGCCAGGTGCAGACCGTCGACGACCCGCTCTACGCCGGCGCCAATGGCGCGCTCGCCCTCGCCCAGGACATGCCCGAGGAGTACTGGGAAGATATGTAGCTTCTTCGCGTAAGTTATTCCCGCGCAACGGTTCGTCGCGAATGCATGTTCGACGGGTAGGACTCTAGGTAAGACTGTTTGCTCGTTTGCCCCGTAGAGTGAAGAGGGCCGCCCCAGCAGACGCTTTTGGGCGTCTGTCCAGGGCGGCCCTTTCGCTTGTCTGCGGTGCCGGCGGGCGTCACTCCTCAGGGGCGCGTGCGCGCAGTGCTCGACCACCTGCGCGATGCGAAAGAAGAGGCCTGCAACAGCGGAAACCACGGCTTCGTCAGCGCGCGGTACAATCCGCACAAAGACACGTGGCACGTACAAACGCTGCGGGAAGGAGGCTTCACGCGAGTGCCAGACGCTTCCGATCCGGGCAGCGACGAGTAAGCGGAACACCGCTTCAGTGCGTGGCCTTCCCGCCCGCCCAAAGAAGATGAGTGGGACCGGCAGATCGAGGAAGACGTGAAGGCCGGCCTGCTCGAAGAGCTCGCCCCCCATGCCCGCGCACAGATCCGCGCTGGCCACGGGACGGACCTGCGCGGCAGTCCCGTACACACCTGACGAGCAACGCCCCTGGTGCACCTCCCCCACGCCGAAGAGGCCCGCGTCCCGAAAGCGAAGATCACCGAGTTCTTGCTGGACCCCGAGCACGAATACGCGGGTCCCCGAGCCGCCTTCTTCATTGAGCGCGGCTTCCGAGTCTCGGAGTGGGAAGCGCTTGCCGACGCTCTTCTCGAACATGCTGGGCACCACCCGGCCACAGAAACCGGTCGTACCCAGTACGGTACCAAATACCAGGTCGTGGGCCCGCTGCAGCTCCCGAGCGGCACGTACACCACCAAAGACGTGCTCTCGGCCTGGATAGTGCCCACGGGCGAAGAGACGGCGCGCCTCACCTCTGCATACCCTCTCACGCCATGAGCGATCTACACGTTGAGGAGCACGAAGAAGTTGTGCTCACCGAGGACCGGCCCGAAGAGGGGCTCTCGGAAGGCGACCGTGGAGTTGTGGTCATGGTCCACCGCGCGGGCGAGGGGGGCTACACCGGGCCGGATGGCTACACCGTCGAGTTTCCCCCGCCTCCGAACGGCAGCCGAGGCGTGCGCCCCATCGTCAGCCTGCCCCCCGAGCAGGTGCGGCCGGCAGACACACCGGCCCAGAGAGTGAGTGCGTAGCGAGGCTGTTCATGCGCGCACGGGGGCGGAGGCTAATCGCCCGCCGTTCGGATTCACCCCGGCTCTGCGGCTCGCCGGGGGAGGCGCTGCGCTGGGCTTGCCTGCCGAGAGAGCCGGTAAGTTGTCGCCGCGCGGGGGGACGCCGAACAATCCGGCGTATGCGGACCGGGCCGCCCCCCACTGCGGCCCGGACTCGTCTAGCCGATGCGAGTCTGCTTCTCCGTAGCGCGACCGCTTTCACGAACATGGCCCCCTGTCCTCGGCCCACGCCGGGACCGACCGCTTCCCTCGCCTCGTTCGAACGAGCGCATTAGCCGACCTCTTCCCACTGCCCCACCGACGATGGACCTCATTCTCGACGTCGCCCTCACCTCTCCCGACGAGGCCCCCCTCACGCCGCTGGAGGCGCTGCGCGATTTCGCCTACGCCTCTCCCGGCTGGCACTACCTCGAAGACGCTTCGCGCCACTACGCCGAGGAAAAGGGGCGTGACGCCTGCATCCTGCGCCACCACGTCCTCGGCGGCTCGACGGACGTGGATCTCGCCTTCGCGCGCCGCCCCGCGTCCCCACGCGGCGACGCGGCGTTGCACCTCACCGTCATCGAGCCCGAGGGCGCCGAGCGCCCCTTCGATGCCGAAGAGCGCGACGAGGTCGCTCGCCACTTCGTAGAGCACTTGCGCGCGCACCTCGACCGCCAGGGCCAGCACGCTGAGGTGCACGTCGAGCGTGGCGAGATGGTGGATGAGAGTTCGTAGGTCGTGGTTCGTTTTCGCCGGCGCAGGCGCGTTGCCGTGCGGATCGGTAGAGCCGGCCTACGTGGAGCGCGACGGATACGCCCAGAAAAGAGCGCGTGCCGAAGAGAAGCACATCGGCGGCCCTCGAAGTTCGCCCCGTACCGTCTACAGCTCGAAGCGAGGCTTGCCGAGGAGTGCTCGAGGGCAAAGATGAAGCGGCGCACTAAGCGCGTCCTTTCGTGCTGCCCCGACGATCCCGCGCGCTCTTTCAACGAACGATTCCCTCCTGGAACGATTTCTTCCTGGACATGCTTGCCCGCTCGCTTTCGTCGCGCTGCGCCTTTTCTGCGCTCGCGCTTTGCTTCGCCGCGCTTCTTTTTTTCGACGCGCCTGCCGCCCGCGCGCAGGCTGGCCCCGCAGATGCGCCGGAGAGCTGCCAGTTCGCTTCGGAGAAACGCCTCGACTTGGACAGCAGCACGCTCGTCGGCTCGGGCGACCCCGTACTGGGCAACCCCGAGGCCGACCTCACGCTCGTCGAGTTCTTTGACCCGAACTGCGCGCACTGCGCGCGCTTCCACCCAGTGATGAAAGAGGTCATGCGGAAATACGGAGACCGCGCGAAGCTCTACATGCATCCGTTCCCGCTATGGGAGTACTCCCTCCCGCAGATTCAGGCGATGCTCCTGGCCGGGGAGCAGGGCAAATACTACGACATGATCGACGCGCAGATGCAGACGCTCTACCGGGACGGGATGAGCCGCGCGCGCCTCGGCGCCTTGGCCGACTCGCTGGGCATGGCCCGGGCACCGTTCGTGCAGGCCCTCCGGGAGGGGCGCAAGGCGAAGGCGGTCCTCGCGCTCCACCGGCAGGGTCGGCGCGCGGGCGTGGAAAGCACCCCCACGCTGGCCATCGGCAAGCGCGTCGTCGCGCCGGTCTCACGCACGGTCGGATGCATCGGCCAGCTCATCGAGGAAGAGCTGGCCGGGCGCGAGTAACGCGCCGTTGGCTTCGCTCTCCCCGACGGACGACCCACGAGCCTACCCCACCAGCCGCAGGCCCGCGAACTTCAGCCGTAGCTTCTTCTGCCCGATGTCTTGGCCGAAGAAGACGACGACCGTGGCCTTCTCGCTTCGCACCGTGCGGCGCCCCTGTTCGCTCGAGCCGGAGCGCGCCCGCGTCGAGCGGCCTTTCTGCTGGCGCAGGTTCTGGCGGTAGTAATGCGCGTCATCGCCAGTGTAGTTCGAGTCCCCCGGACCGCCGGTCTCCTTCCCGTCGGCCGAAAAGCGGCCCTTCTTCTGCTCGTGGCGCTCGCCCGCCTCGGTGCGCACCACATCCGGGTTTACCTCTTCGAGGAAACGCGAGCGCGTCGCGGAGGCGCGCTCGCCGTAGCGGTAGCGGCTGCGCGCGTGGCTGAGGAAAAGGCGCTCCTCCGCGCGCGTGACACTTACGTAGAAGAGGCGCCGCTCCTCCTCCAGTTCGTCGGGCTCCTCGGTGGCGCGCTTGAGCGGGAAGAGGCCCTCTTCCATTCCGCTTACGAAGACGACCGGGTACTCGGTGCCCTTCGAGGCGTGCATCGTCATCAGCGTCACACGGTCTTCGTTCTCGTACTGGTTGTCCTTGTCGGTGAGGAGGAGCACCTCCTGCAAAAAGCGGCTCAGTGTAGCCTCCTCGCCCTCGGCGGCAGTAAACTCCGAGATCGCGCTGATGAGCTCCTGGACGTTCTCCCAGCGCACCAGGTTTTCGCGGGTGTGCTCCTTGCGTAGCTCGTCGAGGACGCCCGCTTCCTTGACGAGCCCTTTGGCAATTTCTTCGGCGGGGGCGTTCTCCGCCTTCGAAGCATATTTCTTGACGAGAAAGCCGAACTTCTCGACGGCGTTCTTCGCGCGGGTGCTGAGGCTGTCGATCTCCTGCACGTCCTCGACGGCCTGCCAGGCGGTCAGGCCGTGTTCGTCGGCGTAGTTAAAAACGCGCTCCTGCGTCTTCTGCCCAATTCCGCGCTTGGGGTAGTTGATGACGCGCGCCAGGCTCGCCCGGTCGCTGGGGTTGACCATCAGCTTCAGGTACGCCAGCACGTCCTTGATCTCCTTGCGCTGGTAGAAGCTCGTCCCCCCGATGATGCGGTACGGAATACCCTCACCGCGCAGCTCGTCTTCGAGCGAGCGGCTCTGCGCGTTGGTGCGATACAGAACGGCGAAGTCGCTGTAGTCGAAGCCGGAGCGCACGTGCAGGTCGCGGATGCGCCGCTCGATCTTCTGCGCCTCGTCTTTCTCGCTGAGCGCTTCCATCAGGACGACCGGCTCGCCCTCGTCTTTGGCGGTCCATAGCTCCTTGTCGAGCTGGTTTTCGTTCTGGTCGATTACCGAGTCGGCCAGCTTTAGGATGCTTTCGGTCGAGCGGTAGTTCTGCTCCAGCCGCACGACGGTGGCGCCCGGGTAGTCGCGCTGAAACGAGAGGATGTTCTCGATGTCGGCCCCGCGGAAGGCGTAGATGCTCTGCGCGTCGTCGCCGACCACGCAGAGGTTCTGGTGGCGTGCCGACAGCATCTTGGCGAGCGTGTACTGCGCCTTGTTGGTGTCCTGGTACTCGTCGATGTGGACGTAGCGCCAGCGCTCCTGGTAGTGTTCGAGCACGTCAGGGTGCTCCTCGAACAGGTCGATGGGCCGCAAAAGCAGGTCGTTGAAGTCCATGGCGTTGGCCTTTTTGAGCGCCTTCTGGTACGGGCCGAAGACGCGCGCGACCCTTTCCTGCTTCCGCCCCCGCGCGATGTTTTCGTACTCCTGCGGCGCGATCATCTGGTTCTTGGCGCTGGAAATGGTGCGCTGCAAGGCGCGCGGCTTGAACTGTTGCGTGTCGATCTGGAGCCGCCCGCAGAGGTCGCGGATCAGGCGCCTGGAGTCGGCGGTGTCGTAGATCGAAAAGTCGCGCGAGTAGCCCAGCTTGTCAGCCTCGCGGCGCAAGAGGCGCGCGAACGTGGAGTGGAACGTACCCATCCACAGCCCCTTCGCCCCGCTATCGCTGCCGCCGCCGACGAGGGTGCGCACGCGCTCCTTCATCTCGCGCGCGGCCTTGTTGGTGAAGGTCAGCGCCAGGATCTCCTGCGGCGTGGCCCGGCCCGAGGCCAGCAGATAGGCGATGCGGTGGGTCAGCGTGCGCGTCTTGCCCGAGCCGGGGCCGGCGATGATGAGCACGGGACCGTTCGTGGCCGTGGCGGCCTCGCGCTGCTGCTCGTTGAGGCCGTCGAGGATGGCCTGCGCCTCCTCGCTCTCGGCCGTGTTGGCCTCGGCGGTTTCCTCCGAGCGCGGGGGCAGGTTGATTTGGCGCGGCATGGTCGGGGGGCGGGACGCGGGAGTGCGGAGGCGTGGGAGTGCTTTTCAACCTAACGTGCCGGGCCGGGCGAAGAAAGCCACGCGGATGCGGAGCGGTGTGAAGAGCAGTTCGAGCGCGGCGCGGCATCGGCGAGGCGTGCGCGCCTGGCTTGATTGCAACAGGGCCGTGACGTATGCTATGAGGTGGCTTGGTGATTCCGCCCGGCGCACGTTGCGAACGGAGCGCCCGCCTGCGGCTTTGCGCCTCCGCCTTGCGAACCTTCTGGGCCCCGCGCGCCCGGGAGGGTTTCTTTCTGAACAGATGGGCGCGAGCGGCCGCGGTCTCGATGCTCCGAGGCGGTCTGCCCCCTTCAGGCAGAAAATTCGGACAGAAGACGTCGTGTCCCTGCATTTTTGCGCGGCGGGCTCAAAACTCCACCCCCTGCCCGTCCTCCCACGCTCCCGCCCTCCCACGCTCCGTGTCGCTTCCCGTCCTCATCCTGCGCGGCCTGCTGGGCGTAGCCGTGATGATCGGCATCGCCGTGCTCTTTTCGGAGAACCGCCGCGCGATTGACTGGCGGCTCGTGGCCGCAGGGATTGGGCTGCAACTGGTCTTCGCGTTGCTAGTCTTGAAGACCGGCCCCGGCTACGCGCTCTTCCGCTTTCTCGGCGACACTTTCGAGGCGCTTCTGAGCTTCACCTACGAGGGCTCGGCATTTATCTTCGGCGACCGGCTCGGGCGGCCCAGCGGCGAAGACGGCGTCATCTTCGCCTTCCAGGTGCTGCCGACAATCATCTTTTTTGCCTCGCTGATGGGCGTGCTGTACTTCCTGGGCCTCGTGCAGCCGGTCGTGCGCGGCCTCGGGTGGCTCATGCAGAAGGCCCTCGGCATCAGCGGGGCCGAGAGCCTGGCCGCCTCGGCGAACGTCTTCATCGGGCAGACGGAGGCCCCGCTGGCGGTGCGCCCCTACGTGCAGTCGATGACGCGCAGCGAGCTAATGACGCTAATGACCGGCGGCATGGCTACCATCGCGGGGGGCGTCCTGGCCGCCTATATCGCGTTTCTGGGCGGGGACTCGCCAGAGGCGCGCTCCCTCTTCGCGGCGCACCTGCTCAGCGCTTCGGTGATGAGCGCGCCCGCTGCCATCGTGATGGCGAAGATCCTCGTGCCCGAAACCGAGGAGCCGGTTACACGTGGCAACGTGAACCTCGACGAGGACACCGCCAAGGGCGACAACGTGATCGAGGCGGCTGCCGAGGGCGCTTCCCAAGGCCTCAACCTCGCGCTCAACGTGGGCGCAATGCTCTTAGCCTTCATCGCGCTGATCGCGGTGGTCAACGCGCTTCTCGGCCTCGCCGGGGCCCCTACCGTCGGGGGCGTAACGCTCTGGAACCTGAACGAATGGGTCGCCGAGGCGAGCGGCGGGCAGTTCGACAAGCTCTCGCTGCAGTCTCTCTTCGGCTTCATCTTCGCCCCGCTGGCGTGGGCGATGGGCGTGGAGGCCAGCGACATCCTGGCCTTCGGCACCCTCCTGGGCGAGAAGGTAGCCGTCAACGAGTTCATCGCCTACACCAGCCTGCGCGACCTGCGCGGCGTGATGAGCGAGCGCTCGGTCATCATCGGGACTTACGCGCTGTGCGGATTTGCCAACCTCTCTTCCATCGCCATCCAGATCGGCGGGATCGGCGGGCTCGCCCCCGAGCGGCGCGGCGAAATCGCGGGGCTGGGCCTGCGCGCGGTCCTCGGCGGGGCGCTGGCGTCCTGGGCGACTGCCTCGGTCGCGGGCATCTTGGTCGCGTGAGCGGGGGCAGGCGCGTTGCTTCCCGCGCTTGGCTCGCTGGATGGCTTCCCTCCGGCGAACGCGCTTGCCCGGCGAGAGCCGTCTACCACCTATTTAAAACCTATCTCAGAACATTGTGTGATAGCGAGAGCGAGCAGAAACTGCTCATCGAAAGACGTGCGAAGCAGCCGTGTCGACCAGGTACGGCGATGCAGCGCCGCGAGACGGCGGACCGACGAACGTCATCTTCTTCCTCGTTGACGATCTCGGCTGGATGGACCTCTCCGTGCAGGGATCGGAGTTTTACGAAACCCCGAACATCGACCGGCTCGCCTCCGAGGGGCTGCGCTTCACGCAGGCCTACGCCACCTACCCCCGGTGCGTCCCGTCGCGCGGGGCGATCATGACCGGGCGCTACCCGGCGCGCGACACGCTCTACGGCCAGATGGCAACCGAGCGCGTCACGGTGGGCGAGGCGTTCCGGCAGAACGGGTACACCACTGGCTTCGTGGGCAAATGGCACCTGGGCGACGGCAAGTATGCGCCGGAAAGCCAAGGCTTCGACGTGAACGTCGCCGGGGGCTCTTCCGGGGCGCCGCCCTCCTACTTCTACCCCTACGACGAAGCCAACCGCGAGAGCAACCAGGGACGCATCGACACGCTGAAACTGGAGGACAAGATGGAAAAACGCACCATCCGGGGGCTCGATGAAGGGGCGAAGCGGGGAGAGTACCTGACGGACCGGCTGACCAGCGAGGCCGTCCAGTTTATCCGCAACCACGAAGAGGAGCCGTTCTTTCTGGAGGTCGCGCACTATGCGGTGCACACGCCCGTTCAGGCCCGCGAAGACATCAGGGCCCGCCACGAAGAGAAGTTCGAAGAGGAGATGGTGTACACGGGCGATTCGCATGAGTACGACCACACCAGCGAAACCAAGATGTGGCAGAACGAAGCCAGCTACGCCGCGATGATCCACAGCGTCGACGAGAGCGTCGGGCGGCTCATGGAGACGCTCGAAAAACGCGGGATCGCCGAGAAAACAGCTATCGTGCTCACGTCCGACCACGGCGGCCTTTCCACGCGCGTGCAGAGCTCGAACCGCAACCTCGCCACCTCCAACAGGCCGTTGCGCGCGGGCAAGGGCTGGCTCTACGAGGGCGGCATCCGCGTCCCGTTGATCGTAAAGTGGCCGGGCGTCATCGAAGGCGGCGACACGACCGACGCGCTGGTGGAGGGCGTGGACCTGTACCCGACGATGCTGGACATGGCGTCGTTGCCGCTGCTTCCGCAAGAGCACGCCGACGGGAGAAGCTTCGCGTCCGTTTTGCGCAACCCCGAGTCGGAGACCGGCAAGGTCCTTCACTGGCATTCCACCAGCAACGAGCGCAGCACGGGCGACTTTAAGGCCACCGTGATCCGCGACGGGCGGTACAAACTCATGCACTTCTACGGGCTGGACAAGGTCGAGCTGTACGACCTCTCCGAGGACATCGGCGAGGAGAACAACATCGCCGGCGAGCGTGGCAATGCGGCCGAAGAAAGGCCCGAGAAGGCAGAAGAGATGATGCAGCGTCTTCGGGCGTGGCGCGAAAAAATGGGAATCGAGATCGAAGATTGAACAGGCGGCCCCTGCCGCAACGCCTCGCGTGCTGTGAGCGGGATGCAGGGGCCTCATCATTTTGGGCGACAATCGGTTGAGACCATGAAAGCGAAAGCGCTCTCGGGTTCGGTGTGCGCGTTGCTCCTGGCGCTGGGGACCACCTGGGCGCTGGCCGGGCGGGGCGGCGCAGACGCCGGGCCGCGAGCGTCGGCTCCCGCGCCGGCGCCCGCGAGCGTCGGAGATCGCGCGGAGGCACCGGCGGGGATGGTGCGCGTTCCGCGCGGGACCACGCGCATCGGCACCCGCCCCGAGGTGATGCGCGAGCTGAGCAGGGAGCAAGAGGCCACCGGCCCGCGCCGCATGTTCGGGCGAACCTCCATGCCCTCGTTCCGGGCGGAGGTAGACGCTTTCTTTCTGGACGAGCACCCCGTCACCCGAAGAGGCGGGGCGGTGGCGCCTCGTCGAGGGGGCCACGTGGCGACGCCCGCGGGGGCCGGAGCGCGCGAAGGCGAAGGCCGACCACCCCGTCACGCAGGTGTCCTTCAACGATGCCACGCGCTACTGCCAGTGGAAGAGCCGGCGCCTGCCGACGGAGGTCGAGTGGGAGCACGCCGCGCGCGGCGCGACGAACCAGCGTGAAGTCTGCGCCTGGGACGGCCCCTGCAACCGCTCGACGCGCGTCGAAGAAGCCAACACGTGGCAGGGACGCTTCCCTACTCGCAACACCGTGGCCGACGGGTATCGCTACACGTCACCGGTGAGTGCCTCCGGGGAGAACGAGCTGGGCCTTCGAGACATGAGCGGCAACGTGTGGGAATGGACGGCCAGCTGGTTCCGCCCCTATCGCCAGCGCTCGGAGCCCTTCCGCCCCAGCCCGAAG
This sequence comes from Bacteroidetes bacterium QS_9_68_14, assembly GCA_003022535.1. Classification (GTDB taxonomy): domain Bacteria; phylum Bacteroidota; class Rhodothermia; order Rhodothermales; family Salinibacteraceae; genus QS-8-64-10. Next base: position 1,248 of record PXTT01000056.1, on the reverse strand, counting down.
AGCAAGCGCGTGCTGCGGGGCGGCTCGTTTCTGTGCAACGAGTGCGGCGGCTACCACGTGTTTTCGCGTTCCTCGGCCACGCCCCGAACGTCACTTTTCCAGACTGGCTTCCGTTGCGCGAAAGACGCCCCTGCCCCTTAGCGCCGCTTCAATGGGGAATCTGGAGATCGTCTCGAATCCTCCGATAGCGGCGAAGCGGCCTGAAAACGATCTATCATCCACCATGTACCGTTTTCCCGCCACTGGCGTCGATGCGCCGGGCATGAGCGCCTTCGTCGCCCGCACCCGCTGAACCGGCACCACTCCCGGCGACCATGAACGAAGACCGTCCGCATCTTAACGGCCGTCCCGTCTCCGCGTACAACGAGGCCGCCGAGGCGAGCCACCGAAATCGCTTCGAGGCGCTGGCGGCGCAGATCGAAGGCGACGGCGCCGACGTGGAGGAAGTGCTGGAAAAGGTAGCCAGCTTCGAGGTGGCCGTGCCGTCGTGGGCGCTGGGCACCGGCGGCACGCGCTTCGGACGCTTCCCCGGCCCTGGCGAGCCGCGCGACGTCTACGAAAAAATGGACGACGTGGCGGCCATTCACCACCTCACGCGGGCCACGCCGCGCGTCTCGCTGCACATCCCGTGGGACGAGCCCGATGACACGAGCCGCCTGAAAAGCCACGCCGACGGGCGCGACCTCGGCTTCGACGCGGTCAACTCGAACACCTTCCAGGACCAGGGGCCGGAGCAGGAGCACAGCTACAAGTTCGGTTCGCTGGCGCACACCGACGCGGGCGTGCGCCGGCAGGCCATTGAGCACAACCGGCACGTCATCGCGCTGGGCGAGGAGCTGGGGTCGGAGGCGATCACGATCTGGCTGGCCGACGGGGCCAACTTTCCCGGTCAGATGCACCTGCGCAGGGGCTTCGAGCGCACCCGCGATTCGCTCGCGGAAGTCTACGGCGCGCTACCGGACGGGTGGCGGCTCTTTACCGAGCACAAACCCTACGAGCCGGCCTTCTACGCGACGGTGGTGGCCGACTGGGGCTCCTCGCTGATGCTCGCGCAGGCGCTGGGAGAGAAGGCGCAGTGCCTCGTGGATCTGGGCCACCACTTGCCCGACGCCAACATCGAGCAGATCGTTGCGCGCCTCGTGACCGCCGGCAAGCTCGGGGGCTTTCACTTCAATGACTCGAAGTACGGCGACGACGACCTGACGACCGGCTCGATTCAGCCGTACCAGCTCTTTCTGGTCTTCAACG